>CAZEJJ010000011.1:0-69625 GCA_964512185.1 uncultured Enterobacterales bacterium
CCAGCGACACGGACTGCGACGGGGTTGGGTACTGGTAGGCTGACTGGGACACCGACACCTACACCGACACCGACACCGACGTCACTCAGACGGACGACGACGGCGACGGCTACTCCGAGGTGGAGGGTGACTGCGACGACGGGGACAGCTCGGTGGGCCCCGGCGTCGACGAGACCCCCTACGACGGGGTGGACAACGACTGCGACGAGTCCACGCCCGATGACGATCTGGATGGCGACGGCTACGGCCACGCCGAGGACTGCGACGACGAGGACGACTCCAGCCACCCGGGCGCCCAGGAGGACCCCTCCGACGGGGCGGACAACGACTGCGACGGCGAGGTGGACGAGCGCTTCGAGGTCGAGGTGCTGGACGCTAGCTGTGACTGCGGCCTGCCCTCGGCCCTTGACGTGGACTCCGCCGGCCAGGTGCACGTGGCCTACTACGACCAGGACCTGGGCTACCTGGAGTACATCCTGCGCGACAGCAGCGGCTCCTGGGGCTCGCCCCAGGACGTGGTCGCCTCGGCCCACTACTGGACCGGCTACCACCTCGACGCGGTCTGTGACGGCGCTGATCGTTTCCAGATCGCCTACACCAGCACCGACGCCTACAGCCTGACCGAGCTGGACTTCATCTACCGCGATTCATCCGGCAGCTGGTCCCACGAGTACGTGGTGGACGACTACTGGGAGAGCGGGTCCACCAGCACCGGCTGGTACGTGGGCATCGACGTGGACAGCTCCAACATGCCCTCCTTCGCCTACTACGATGACGACAACGGCGTCCCGGTGGTGGCCGACTTCAGCTCGTGGGGGATCACCTTCTACGCCGACGCCGACATCTACTACGCCGGCCCCACCGGGTTCGGCACCGGCATCGCCGTGGACAGCGCCGGTGACGACCACGTCACCTTCTACGACCCCTACGCCTACTACGGGTTCGACGAGGAGATCCAGTACTCCAAGCTCGATGACGATCTGAGCAGCATCGTCTTCTCAGAGTCCGTCGCCAGCGACATCGGCTACACCACCAGCGAGGGGATGCGCACCTCGGTGGCCGTCAAGTCCGACGACACCCCCTGCGTGGCCTGGTGGAGCTACGACGACGGCGATCTGGGCTACGCCTGCCGCTCCGGCGGCAGCTGGGCTGTGGAGACCGTGGCCTCCAGCGGTAACGTCGGCGCCTGGGCGAGCCTGGGATTCAACAGCGCGGACGAGCCCTACATCGCCTACTACGACGTGACCAGCGCCGATCTCGGGCTGGCGCACGACGACGGCTCCGGCTGGACCAGCTTCACGGTGGACTCCGGCGGCGACGTGGGCCAGGCGCCCTCACTGGCGGTGGACGCCAGCGACGGGGTCCACATCAGCTACTACGACGCCACCAACCAGCAGCTCAAGTACGCCTACGGCCAGTGACGGCACGGACAGTGCTCCGCCAGGCCCGCGGCGGCCTGGAGCACCCAGCAGCCCGCTCCGCGCGAGCGGCAGCACGGGGTCACGTGCGACACGGTGCGCGTTCGCTTGCTACACCTCGCCTACTATTACAGCTCTGGAGCCCGGACGTCCCGCTTCATCTTCCTGCTCTCCCTCGTCCTGCCGCAGTGTCCGCCTGAGAAGCCCGAGGACTCGGCTGACACCGGCGCACCCATCGCTTCACCGGTGGACGCGGATATGGATGGATACTACGGCGACACCGACTGCGACGCCGCCGACGTTCTGATCAACCCCGGCGCCACCGAGCGCTGCAACGGAGCGGACGACGACTGCGACGGAGCCGTCGACGAGGCGGACGCCACGGACGCCTCCACCTGGTACGCCGACGCCGACGGCGACGGATACGGCGACGGCGGCAGCTCCTCGCGCGGCTGCAGCCAGCCCTCGGGTTCCGTCTCCGACGACACCGACTGCGACGACGCCGACGCCGACGCCGCGGTCTACCCTGGCGCCACCGAGCACCGTATCGGGGCGGACGACGACGGCGACGGCGAGGCCGACGACGGCTGCCTCCTGGAGCACTGCGGGGTCATCAGCAGCGACGAGAGCTGGGCGTCGTACCTGGCCCACCGCGTGACCTGCGACGTAGTGGTGGAGGGCAGCGCCAGCCCGGCGCTGACGGTCGAGTCCCACGCCACCGTGGAGTTCGACAGCGGGACCGGCCTCTACGTGGGTTGGGACGCCGACGGCGCCCTGGTCACGGCCACGACCTTCGGCTGCATCTCGTTCACCAGCTCGGCGAGCTCCCCGGCGGCGGGGGACTGGGACGGGCTCCATCTCGGACCGTACGACCAGGGCAGCGTCATCGACTGCCTGACGGTCGAGTACGCCGGCGGCGACACCTAGGGCGGCATCTACCTCGACGGTGCCTCGCCGACCATCGTCGACAGCACCGTGATGGAGAACGACAACGCTGGCATCTATGCCGACAACGGCAGCGAGCCTGCCATCACGGACACCGCCCTGTACGGCAACGCCACCGACGGCTTCTACGCCAGCTCCACGGCGGGCCGCTCGCGCAGCGTGCTCTTCGCCGACAGCTCCATACAGCTCAACGGCGGTCACCCCGTGGTCATCCCCGCCGACTACGCGGGCACGCTCGACTCCAGCTGCCACATGGCCAGCGACGGTGGCGAGCGCGTCCTGGTGATCGCGGACACCCTGGAGCGCGACGCCACCTGGCAGGCGCTGGGCGCGCCCTTCCAGGTCACCGGCGACATCGGCGTGCAGGGTGACTCAGCGCCACGCCTGGTCATCGAGGCTGGCGTCACGCTTCAGCTCGACGCCGACGCGGGCCTGGCGGTGGGCCAGAGCAACTCAGGCAGCCTGGAGGCCACGGCACCCACCTCCGTCATCGAGCTCAGCTCGTCGAGCAGCTCGCCCGCTGCCGGTGACTGGGACGGGATCCTGCTCGGGCAGCACTGCGACAGCTCGAAGGTCGACCTGGAGGGCCTCTGGGTAGGCTACGGTGGCGGCAACGGCAGGGGGAACATCTGGTCCCACCACTGTGGTGGGTCCATCGCCGACTCCTACATCGCCCACTCGTCGGCCTGGGGGATTCACGTCGACGGCGGCGCCCCGACGCTCACCAACATCACCTACGCCGGGAACACGTCGGGTGATCTCGGTCCCTGACGCTGGCGCCCGTGGTGGCGGCCTGCACGAGCTCGCGCAGCGCGCCTTGCTCGTCCAGGCGTGGCCTGGGCGACGGGCTCTGACGACCCTCAGGCCACGCGGTCGCGGACCTCGGAGGGGAAGGTGACCACCGCGAGGGTCCGCACGCTGCGGCCCGAGCGGATCCACCATCCCGCGGTCAGGTGGGGCAGATCGATGGTCCTCGGCCGCTCGCCATTGGCTGGGATGGCCTTCTCCAGCACCCCGGGATCGCAGGACAGGAGGAAGGGCTGCCAGCCCTGGCCGGCTCCCGTGGTGGACCTGGGGATGCAGCGCACCCGGCGGGTGTCCACGGCCAGGCCCAGGTGCAGCGCCTTGAGCACCGCCTCCTTGGCGCTCCAGATGACGGTGGTGAGCGCGTCCATGTCGCCGTTCGTGACCTCGTCCAGGCAGGCGATCTCCTCCTCGGCGAGGTAGTCCTTCGCGAAGCGCGCCGGGCGGGGCTCGACGGTCTCGACATCCACACCCACCCGCACCCGCGGGCGGTCGCAGAGGGCGCTGATGGCGCGATCACCGCTGTGGCTGATGGAGAGCGACAGGGGCGGCACCGAGGCGGGGAGGGGGCCGTGGCCGTTCGCCTGCAGGTGGACCTCGGGGTTTCCGGACGCGCCGCGGCGCACCACCACCTTGTCCAGGGACAGCTGCAGCCCGTGCCGCTTGTCCAGCCAGGCGCGCACCAGCTGCTTGGCGGTCCAGCGGCCCAGCAGCCAGTCGCGCCTGCGCTTGGGCACGCTGAGGCCGTCCAGGTGCAGGCGCTCTTCATCGGCCAGCAGCCCCTCGGGAGCCACACCCCGCGCCAGGCCGGGATGGTCGGCGGTCGTCCGCTCCAGCCAGTCGATCATGCTCGTCCTCCTGGTCCGCCGATGCGGACGGTCCGGTAGCCCTTCATGGAGACGTGGACCCGGCCCGCTTCGTCCACCACCTGGGCGTCGAAGCTCTCGCCTCCGTCACGGGTGGTGACGAGGGAGTACAGCGGCCCGCCGCCCGCGGGCGGGGCCGGGTCGAAGACGATGGCGGACTCGACGGCCCGGGGCAGGCAGAGCTGCTTGCGGGTGGTCAGCTCCCACTGGCCGGCCGTCTGGAAGCACAGCTCCAGCAGCCGCGGGTTGAGCAGCGAGCCGACCTCGGGCGCGGTCTCCGCCGGCAGGTCCGCGGCCAGGGTGCCCCTGGAGCTGTCACCGGCGACCTCGACGCGCTCCAGCACCTGGTAGGCCGGGCCGTGGAAGTAGGTGCGGTAGATCTCGGCGCGCTGGACCTCGGTCGCTCCGGCTGCCGGGGTCCTGGCCGGCACCTGGATCGCCGGTGGCTCCGGCGGCTGCTCGTTCAGCCGAACCGTGGCGGTGAAGTGTAGCTGGCGCCGTGGGGGCAGCTCCGGCTTGGGCGGCCGGACCAGCGACTCCAGCGCCACCCGCACCTGCAAGCGGGGCCCATCCCCCAACGGCAGGGCTCGGGCGCGCAGCAGCAGGGTGCGGGGCTGGTTGCGGTGGAACTTGAGCGGGCTGTCGAAGACCAGGTCCTCGACCGCGGTCACGGCCATGCCGGGCGCCATGAAGCTGGCCAGCTCGGCGAACAGCTCCGTGCCCACCACCCCGGGCAGGTAGGGGACGCCCTCCTGGACCTGGTGGTCGGCGAGGAATGGCTGCTGCCGGGGATCGTAGTCGATCTCCAGCTCCAGCTCGTCCCCTAGCCGCGCGGCTCCGATCCGCCCCACCGAGAGGAAGGCGCCCGCGCCCCTGGTCAGCCGCTCGGTGACCTCGCGCGGGTCCAGCCCGCCGCCGGGATCGGCGCCCTCGGCCAGGACACCCAGGCCCTTGCCCACCAGCAGCTCTCCGCGGGTGGCGCCGCGGCACAGCTCCCGCCGCACGGTCGGGACCCCGACCTCCAGCGGCAGCAGGTCGATGCCGGCGCGCTCCAGGATGCGGGGCAGGGAGCCCCGGGTGGCCATGCCGACGCCCGCCCAGGCGGTCCAGTCGATGGCGATGGCGCGGGTCTCGGGGCGCCAGCGGCGCATGCTGGCGGCCAGCTTGCAGAGCAGGTCGTTGGCCGCGGCGTAGTCGGTCTGGCCGCGGTTGCCGAAGCGAGCCGCGATGGAGCTGAACAGCACCATGGCCCCGATGGGCAGCCCGCGGGCCGCGCGCAGCAGGTTGAACAGGCCGTCGGCCTTCACGTCGAGCACCAGGTCGAACTCCGCGGGCTCCTTGGCCTGGATCGGGTGGCTGATCTCCACCCCGGCGGCGTGCAGCAGGACGTCGATCCGACCGTGCTCCGCGCGGATCCGCTCGACGATTGTCGCCACAGCGTCTCCGTCGCGCATGTCGGCCGGGTGGTAGATCGCGCTGCCCCCGGCCTGCTCCACGGAACGCATCGCGCGGATGATGGCCTCCTCGCGCTCCAGGGCCAGGATCCGGCGCTCCACCTCGCGGGGCGTAGGGCGGAGGCCGGCGCGCTTCATCTCGGCCGCCAGCTCCAGCTTGAGGGCGTCCCGGTCAGTGGCCAGCAGCTCGAGCTGTGGGTGGCCGGGGCGGGGCGCTGGCGCCAGGTCCAACAGGTGGAACACGCCCCCGCTGGCGGCAGCCAGATCGGAGACGATGGCGCTGGTGATGCCACCGGCGGCTCCCGTGACCAGGAAGACCGTGTCCGGGCCCAGCTCCATGCCGGCGTGGCCGTCCACGGCGGGGCGCTCGCGCAGCACGACGCCGAAGCGCCGCCCGTCGCGGCGGCCCACCTCGACGGCTCCGGGGTCGGCCAGGGTCTCCTCGATGAGGGCCTCGGCCAGCGGCGCGGTGCGGCGCCCGGGCGCGAAGTCGACCACCTTGACCAGCAGCTCGGGCCGCTCCCGGCCCAGCGCCTTGGTGAAGCCCGCCACGGCGCCGCCCATGGGCGCGGTGGCGCCGCTGGGGCCGAGACCGTGGAGCCCGCCCAGGCGGGTGGCCGAGACAAGGAAGCTCCCCGGGTCCTGGAGGGACTCGTGCAGCCTGCGGGCGGTGCGGTACAGGCTCTTCACCCGCGCGCCCAGCAGGGATCGCCAGCGCTCGGGCTCCAGCTGTTCGGGGTCGGGCTCGACGTCCAGGGCGGGCAGCCAGTAGACGCCCTGCACGGGACCTGGGGCCAGCAGCTCGTCCAGCCGGGCCTCCAGCTCGGATGCTGCCAGCCTGGGGTCCAGGGTCAGGACGGTGGCGCCCAGCTTCTTCAGCCTCGACGCCAGCGAGCGGCCCACGCCGCCGCGGTCCATGGCCACGAGCACGCGGCTCGAGGCGTCGATCTCGACGCCGGTCGGCGCGAACAGCTCGATGGGGGGCCGCAGGGCGGGCACGGGGACGCGGCGCGGGAACTGGTCGGCCCGCTCCAGGGCCTGTGCCAGGTCCGCGTTCGGCGCGGCCTGCTCGTCGGTCGGGGGCGCGGGCTCGGCGGGCGCAGGTGTGGGCGCCGCGGCGGCTGCCAGGTTGGGCCTGGCCTCGCGCACGAAGCGGACCACGTCCTGCAGGGTGGGGTAGTCCTGCAAGCTGAGGTCGTCGCCGGTCGGGATCTGGAACTCCTCGCGCAGGGTGGCGAAGGTCTCGGCCTGCTTGACGGTGTCGATGCCGAGGTCGGCCTCCAGGTGGAGGTCCAGCTCCAGCATCTCCACGGGGTAGCCGGTCCTGTCGGCCACGATGCGCAGCACCTGGGCCGCCACGGGGTCGGCCGTGGGCTCGCCCGGCTCCCCGGTCTGGTCGGCCGGGGGCGCGGGCTCGGCGGGCGCAGGTGTGGGCGCCGCGGCGGCTGCCAGGTTGGGCCTGGCCTCGCGCACGAAGCGGACCACGTCCTGCAGGGTGGGGTAGTCCTGCAAGCTGAGGTCGTCGCCGGTCGGGATCTGGAACTCCTCGCGCAGGGTGGCGAAGGTCTCGGCCTGCTTGACGGTGTCGATGCCGAGGTCGGCCTCCAGGTGGAGGTCCAGCTCCAGCATCTCCACGGGGTAGCCGGTCCTGTCGGCCACGATGCGCAGCACCTGGGCCGCCACGGGGTCGGCCGTGGGCTCGCCCGGCTCCGGCCCTGCTGCCGGCACCTCCGGCGCTGTGACCGCAGGCGTGGGAGCCTCGGGCGCGGGTGAGGCAGAGGCGGCGTGCTGCCCGCTGGCGAGCGCGGGCACCGGAGTGATCGGCCGCAGGGCCGCCGGGGTCGGCTCGGGGGGCTGCGGCGCGGCGGGGCCGGAGCGCTGCTCGAGGTTCGGCTCGTCCAGCCGGCTGTCCTCGGCCAGCAGGGGCTCCGGCGAGGGCGCCAGCTCCTCGAGGCCGGCGGGGGAGGGGACCGCCATGGGCGCGGGTCGCTGGTAGCCGGGGGCGAGATCCCCGTGGCTCGCCCGGGTGCGGGCCCTCGGGGCCGTGCCCTGACGCCAGCCGCTGGGCTCGGGCGAGCGTGTGGGCGGGCCCTGGTCCTCGATCCGCAGCGCGCGCTTGACCACCTCGGTGGTGGCGCGGTCGTAGCCGCTGACACGGGCCAGCCAGTGTTCGTACCGGGCCCGGTCATCGACGCGGTCCACGGAGCCCGGGATGCGGCGCACCAGGCTCATGGCGATCTGGGAGCCGAAGCCGGCGGCCAGGCGGATGGCGTACTGCACCGGGTACCAGCCCCCACGGCTCAGGTTCAGCATGCCCAGCTCGGGGTCCACCTCTCTGAAGTTGGGCACGGGGGGCACCACGCCGTGCTCCAGCGCCTTGACCGCCACGACGTCCTCGATCCCCACGCTCATGGGGTGGCCGGTGAAGCCCTTGGTGTTGCAGATCACGATCTGGCTCACCGCGTCGCCAAAGACGTGCCGCAGCGCGGCCACCTCGGCCGAGGCGCTGCCACCGCGGGCCGGGGTGAAGGTCTCGTGCGAGACGAACACGGTGTGCTGGGCCATCAGGCGCCGGGTGATCCCGTAGCGCCGCTCCGCCGTGGTCACCAGCCGGTCGAGGACCTGCCCGATGTGCTGCACGTCCAGGCGGGTGCCGTGGAAGGAGCTGTTGCACTTCTCGGTGCTCAGCAGCTCCACGATGCCCCGCATCCCGCGCTCCCGCAGCGCGTCCTCGCTCTCCACCACCAGGGCGCTGCAGCCCATGCCCATCAACATGCCATGCCGGCGGCGGTCGAAGGGCAGGGCGGCCTCCTCGATGGCGTCGTCGGTGGCGGCGGCGCCCGCGGCCAGAAAGCCGGCGCCGAGCCACTCGAGGAGGTTGTCGCCCGTGGCGTTGTCCGCCGCGATGACCACCACACGCTGGCAGCGGCCGGCCCGGATCCAGTCTTCGGCGATGGAGATGGCCTGGGCCGTGCTGGCGCAGGCCGCGTTGACCTGGGTGTTGGGGCCACGCGCGCCGATGTACTCGGCGAACTGGGAGTGGCCCATGGCCAGGATGCGGAACAGGAAGCGGCGGTCGAACTGGAAGGGATCGGCGGCCAGCTCCTCGCGCAGCGCACCACAGCGACGTTGGATCTCCAGCGCGGTGTCCGGGTCCCTGGTGTACAGGCGCAGATCCTCGAGCTGCTCCAGCTGCTCCTGCTTGCTGCGCCAGCCGTGGTAGCGCTGCAGCTCGTCGGCGAAGCGGTCGTAGCCCGGGCCGGCGGGGGCTACCACCCCGCGGGGCGCCCCCCCCCGCGCCCCCGGCCGCGCCCCGCGGGGGGCCCGCGCCCCGCCGGCGCTGGTGCGCCTGTAGCTCCGCACCAGGGGGATCCCCGCCTCGC
The DNA here is from genome assembly GCA_964512185.1 of uncultured Enterobacterales bacterium. GTDB lineage: Bacteria > Myxococcota_A > UBA796 > UBA796 > JAFGLY01 > CAZEJJ01. The sequence goes on from CAZEJJ010000011.1 coordinate 8,871, forward strand.
GCAGGGCGTCGATGCCGGCGGCCATGGCCAGCTGGGTGGTGATGTCCAGCGCCTCGACCAGCTTGGCGGGGACCCCGTACTCCTCGCTCAGATCGAAGGTGCCGGGCCGCCCGGCCAGCCTGATGACCGCGTCCTGGTGGTCGATGGCCTGGAAACGCCCGGAGCCGTCCTCGCCCTTGACCAGCCGAGTCACCTGCTTGGCCAGCATGCTCTTGCGGAAGCGCTGCGGGACCAGGTCGATGAACTGCTCGCCGCGTAGGATGCGCTTGACGTTGTCCGGATCCATGACGGGCTTCTCGGCTCCGGGGAGGCCCAGGCCGGTGCCGCTGATCACCACGGAGCCGAGGCTCTCCTGGGCGGGAGCGGGGGCGGGCGCCGGCTGCAGGCGCTCGATGGCCTGGAGCAGGACGCGGCCCAGGTCTTCCACCGGGTCGCGCTGTGGCTGCGCAGTGGTGGCGCGCTGCGGCTCTGTCACGGGGGCGCTCTGAGGCTCCTTCGCGGCGGCGCGCTGCGGCTCCTTCGCGGGGGCGGCCGCCGGCTGTGTGGGCGCGGCCTCGTAGACCGTGGCGGGCTCCTCGATCCCGCAGCCGGCAGCGAACAGGCCGCAGAGCGCGTGGTTGAAGGTGGCGATCTCCCCCGCCTTTGGGTGGCTGGAGAAGAGCGAGACCACGTCGGGGTGGTGCCCCAGCACGTTGTCCACGAAGCCCTTGAGGGCCCGCTTGGGGCCGACCTCGACGAAGACCCGCGCGCCCCGCTGGTAGAGGGTCTCCAGGCCCCGGACCCACTGGACCGGGGAGGCGATCTGCCGCTCCAGCATGTCCTTGATCTCCCCCACCCCCGTGGGGTACAGCTCGCCGGTCACGTTGGCCACCAGCGGCAGCCTTGGGCTGGAGAATGACAGCCGGTCCAGCACCTCGCGCAGCGGCTCGCTGGCGGGCGCGACGATCCGGGTGTGGAAGGCGTGGCTCACCGGCAGGCGCACCGCGCGGAGCTCCTGCTGTTCGAAGAGCTCCAGGGCCTGCCGCACGGGCGCGCTGGCGCCACCGACCACGAACTGCTCGTGGCTGTTGACGTTGGCCAGCACGGCGTAGCCCTCGACCTGGGCCAGGGTCCGCTCCACCACCTCGCGGGGCGCGAAGACCGCGGCCATCCAGCCCTTGTCATCCACCTTCACCCGGCTCATCTCGCGGCCGCGGGCCGCGCAGGCCTCCAGGGCGTGGGCGAAGGGCATGACCCCGGCGTGCACCAGGGCAGCGTACTCACCCAGCGAGTGGCCCATGACCATGTCGGCGCGGATGCCGTGCTCGTTGAGCAAGCCGGCCAGGGCGGCGTCCATGGTCAGCACCGCTGGCTGGGTCACGGAGGTGTCCATCAGGACCGCCGAGGCGCGCTTGCGCTCCGCTGGATCCTGGGAATCCACGAAGATCAGGTCGGTCAGCGGGCGGCCGAGGATGGGCTCCATCACCCGGTCGGCCTCCGCGAAGGTCTGCGCCACCACGGGCTCCAGGGCGGCCAGCTCACGGCCCATGTCCAGGTACTGGCTGCCCTGGCCCGGGAAGAGGAAGGCCACGCGGCCTGGCCGGGGGCCGCTGCCACGGAACACGCCCTGGGACTGCAGGGCGATCCACAGGCGAGCTTGGTCGAGCTGCAGCGCGCGGCGGGCCTTGCCGAGGCGGTCCTTCAGCTCCTCCGGGTCGCCGAAGTCGATCAGCAGGCGTTCCTGCGCGGACAGGACCTGCGGGGCGGGCCGGGCGCGGGGCGGGGTCCAGCCGCTGTCCACGCGCTCGGAGGCGGCCTGCAGCTGCTGGGCCAGCTCCGCGGGGCTGCCGGCGCCCAGCGCCAGGATGCCGCGCGGCGGCGCCTTCGCCCTGGGCTCGGTCCGGGGGGTCGTGGCCGCCTGGGCGGGCCTGACGGCCGCAGCTTCGCGGCCGCGGCTCAGCGCGTGCTCCGCGGTCAAGGCTCCCGGCCGGTGCTCCTCGAAGACCACGTGGAAGTTGGTCCCACCGAAGCCGTAGGCGCTGGCCGCGGCCCGCCGTGGCGTGCCGTTGTCGCTGCTCCATTCGCGCAGCTCGTTGGCCAGGAAGAAGGGGGAGCCGGCCAGATCGATCCCCGGGTTGGGCGGATCCGCGCCGAGGGTGGGCGGGATCTTCCCGTGGTGTAGCGCCAGCACGGTCTTGAGCATGGCGGCTCCGCCGGCGGCGGCCTTGAGGTGGCCGATGTTGGACTTCACCGACCCCAGGGCGATGCTGCCGGGAGCGGCGTCCCCGAAGATCTGGCCCAGGGACTCGGCCTCCACCAGGTCGCCGACCCTGGTGCTGGTGCCGTGCGCCTCGATCATGGTGGCCGTGGCCGGGTCCAGGCCCGCGTTCTCCCAGGCGCGGGCCATGGCTCGCCGCTGTCCGATCGGGTTGGGCGCCGTGATGCCCTTGCCCTTGCCGTCGCTGGACGATCCGATGCCGCGGATGAGGGCGTAGATGCGGTCGCCGTCGCGCTCCGCGTCCTCCAGGCGCTTCAGCAGGAAGATGGCGCAGCCCTCGCCCATCACGAAGCCGTCGGCGCCGCGGCCGAAGGGCCGGCTGCCCGTGGCGCTCAGGGCCCCGATCTTGCAGAACTTGACGAAGGAGGAGGCCGCCATGTTGCGGTCGACCCCTCCGGTGAACACCGCGTCGCAGCGCCCGGCTAGCAGGCTCTCCACCGCCGCGGAGCAGGCCGCGAAGCTGGAGGCGCAGGCCGCGTCCGAGATGAAGCTGGGCCCCCCGAGGTCGAAGATGTTGGCCACCCGCCCGGCCATGACGTTGGGCAGCTCCCCGGGCATGGTGTCCTCGGTGATGGGCAGCTGGTCCCTGGTGAAGGCCTGGTGCCACTGCTCCAGCAGGCGCCGCTGCCGCTCGGGTGAGAGGGCCTGGAATTCCTCGGTCTCGCACAGGGCTCGGCGGGACGTGGGGTGGGCGATCCGCTCGTGCGTGGCCAGGTGCTGATCGCCGCCCAGCGCGGTGCCCAGGATCACGCCGGTGCGCTCCAGGTCCAGCGGGCGTTCGGGGTAGCCGTAGTCGGCCAGGGCCTGGCCCGCGGCGGCCACCGCCCACTGCTGGCCCTGGTCCATGGCTTCGGCCACGCGGGGCGGGACGCGGTAGCGCTTCCAGTCGAAGCGGAAGCCGTCCACCCAGCCGCCGATGCTGCTGTAGCTCTTGTCCGGTGCCTGGGGATCGGCGTCGTAGTAGTCGGCCAGGAGCCAGCGCTCTTGAGGCGTCGACCGGATGCTGCTGCGGCCCTGGCGCAGGTTGCGCCAGAAGCTGGCTACGTCGGGGGCGTCGGGGAGGATGGCGCCGAGACCGACGACCGCTACCGCTCGTTCCACCTTGGAGTGCATGTCCTTGGTTCTCCGTGTCAGGAGGCTGGGAAGAATGCCGTGAGCTGCCGCGCCACGAGGTCCATGTCCTCGACCAGGCCGTGCTGGACGCCGATCACCGCCTGCAGGCCGAGGCTGTCGGCCAGATCGGGGTCTTTCTGGCCCGCGCCCACCGCGAGCTGGAGCCCGTTCCAGGCGACCTTCCAGGCCGCGTCCCGGGCGTGCAGCCGCGCCATGGCCCGGACGAGGGGCAGATCGAGATCCAGGGCGCCGCAGAGCCCCTGGGAGGCTCGCTCGCAGAGCACCGCGGCGGTCTCCGCCAGGGTGATCAGCTCACCCAGCCGCAGCAGGACGTGCTGGCTGCGGGTCAGCCGATCCAGCCGGCAGCGCTCCAGCAGGGTGGCCAGGGCCGCCAGGCACAGGGACGCAGCCTCGGCACCGCAGCCGGGCGCCGCGTCTGAGATCTCGCTCAGCCGGGCGGCCCACTGGCGGTAGTGCTGGCCGCGGGACTTGAGGTGCAGCTGCCAGCGGTCCCTGGCGATGGTGCGCTCCAGGATCTCGGAGGTGCCCTCGTAGATGGTGGTGATGCGCACGTCCCGCTTGATCTTCTCAACCATGTACTCGCGCGTGTAGCCGTAGCCGCCCAGGGCCTGGATGGCGTCCTCGGCGGCCTTGTTCCCCGCCTCGGTGGCCAGGTACTTGGCCACGGCGCCCTCGGTGGCCAGGCCCTCTTCGCCAGCGTCCAGGCGCTCGGCGGTCCACTCGATGTAGGCCCGCGCGGCCTCCAGCCTGACGGCGTTGGGCACGATCAGCTTGTGGGTGAAGCCCTGCTTGTCGCACAGCAGGGAGCCACCCTGATGCCGCTCCTGGGAGTACCGGATGGCGCGCTCCAGGGCGGCCCAGCCGGCCCCGAGGCCGAAGGCCGCCACCATCAGGCGGGTGTAGCCGAACACCGCCGCAGCCTGGGCCAGGCCCTGCCCCTCGACCCCACCCACCAGCCGGTCGGCGGGCACGAACACGTCCTCCAGGAACAGGGCCGCGGTGTTGCTTGCCCGCAGGCCGTGCTTCTCCTCCGGCTTGCCGCAGTCGAAGCCCTCGGTGGGGCGCTCCACCACGAACCACGAGGGGCCACCAGGCGCGAGTGCCAGGATGGTGTACAGGGACGCCACCCCGCCGTTGCTGATCCACTGCTTGCGGCCCGTGATGCGGTAGCCAGGGCCGTGGCCGTTGTCCTCGACCGGCACCGCGCGGGTCTGCAGCAGGGAGAGGTCGCTGCCCGCCTGCGGCTCGGTGGCGCCGTAGGCCACCAGCAGGCCTTCCGCGGCGATGCGTCCCATCCAGTGCTCCTTCTGCTCCTCGGTGCCGCCCACGATGATCGGATCGGTGCCGAGGAAGGTGGCCAGCACCGCGGTGGAGATCCCCAGGTCGATCCCGGCGAGGGTCTCGGCCACGCGGTAGATATCGTAGGCCCCCGCGCCGAAGCCGCCGTGCTCCTCGGGCAGGAAGAGCAGGTGGATCCCCAGGGCCCCGGGATCGTACAGCCGGTCCAACACCTCCTGGGGGAACTCGTCCCGCTCGTCAAGGGCGAGCAGGTACTCCGGTGTCAGCTCGCGCTCGGAGTACGTCACGAGGGACGACAGGATCATGTCCAGGGTCTCTCTGTCCAAACCAGGCATCTCACGGTCCTCGGGTGGCCAGTGGCGCGGGCGCGTCGCAAGTTTCGTGCCAGCGCCTGAGCCGTGCGGGCCGCGCGCGGGCCGACAGAGGTGTGATCGGCTGCCTGACGGACTGCCCGGCGGTTCGCGGGGAGCGTCCGCAGGTGAGCCGCGCGCGGGATGGTGCGTCGTGCCGGTGACGGGGGTGCGTAGCCCCCTACGCAGCTGGCGGCGTTGTACCGGAGCTGTCTGTCGGGCCGGGGCTCTGGCCCGTGACCGTCCCGCGCTCGTCGAGGGTGGGCGTGGATCACTCCGCTCGCAGGGTCTGCGCCGCCTGCACCCGGCGAGCTCCTACAGCAGCTTCTCCAGAGTGGCGGTAGCCCTGGCGGTCGTAGAAGCCCCGCGCGGGCGACCCCGCGACCACGTCGAAGAGGGCCTTGCTGCAGCCCTTGGCCTTGGCGGCGTCCTCGAACCAGCGCAGCAGCCGCGCTCCCAGCCCGCTGCCCTGCCAGTCGGGGTGGACCAGGATCATGCGCAGGTGAGCGATGGTGTGGGTGGAGGTGTGGTCAGGGTGCTTCTCCCAGGCCAGGTACCCAGCCAGCTCCGCGCTGCCCGGCATGGGCACGACCAGCATCCAGCGGTCGGGTTGGCCGAGGCGGGCGCGGATGTTCCCCTCGATGCGCCCGAAGTCGTGGTCTCGACCGCGCTCGAGCCAGGTTGGCAGGATGGCCAGGCGGTACAACCGGAGCACCGGGGCGATGTGATGCTCGGCCAGGGGGACCAGCCTGGGCTCGTGGGTGCTCTCCGCGGTGGGCGTCATGCCAGCTCCTCGCCGGGTGGGTCGACGGGGCGTCTCGCCAGGGGACAGGACCCGGTGTCCGAGGGCCCGCGTAACCAGCCCCCACCTGACCTGTTGTAGTCTGCGTCCCGCCACCCTCACAGCCACCGAGGTGCACCTGTGCGCTCCCTGCCCGCCCTGCTGATCCTGCTCGCCGCCTGCCGCCCTGGCCCGGACACCGCCGACACCGAGCCCGCCGCCGACACCGCTGGCACCGCTGACACCGCCGACACCGCCGATCCCCTCGACGGCTGGATCTCCGAGCGGGCCCTCGGCGAGGGGGTCACGGTCATCGACGGGCCGGTCGAGTGCCCCGCGGACGCCACCACCGGCGAGCCGGTGGGCTGCTGGATCATGGACCTGGCCGTGGACGTGCTGCCCGACGAGGCCGGCGACCAGGGGCTCGAGCTCCGGCTGTTCGTCCCGAACGATCCGCCCGCGGTCATGCCGGTGATGCTCAACTTCCCCGGGGTGGGCACCTGCGGCACCCGGGATCCCATCGACGAGATCGAGCACGACGGGGACGACATGGCGGCCGGCAAGCGCACCCTGCTGGCGGCCGAGGGCGTGCTCCAGGTGGACGTCTCCCCCCGCGGCCACCGGGGCTGCTACGAAGAGGGCGACGCCTTCTACCAGACGGGCGACTGGAACGGCGAGGCCGAGTTCGGAGACTACGACGAGCTGCTCTCACGCCTGCTGGCGGCCAACCTCCACGCCGACCTACCCGCGGTCGGGCCCGATGTGGTGGGGCTCAGCGGCGGCTCCACCGGAGGGGTGACCACCCTGCTCTTCGCCAACAACTCCACCTACCCGCTGCCCTTCGCCCTGGCCATGCCCAGCGTGGGCGCCCCCAGCCTGCAGGGCTGGCTCGGGCACACCGTGGACCCCCGCGACGACATCGAGGCGCTCACCCTGGCAGGCCTGTTCCCCACCGCGGGGGTCCAGGCCCAGCTCAAGTCCTACGAGGGCACCGCCATCGACGATCTGGCCAGCGATCTGCTGGCGGGGGACTTCAGCGATCTGGCCGCCTACCTGGCGGTGCACACCGCCTACGACGCCGACGGCTCCCTGGGCAGCTTCGACGCCCACGTCCGCCAGCTCACCATGCACACCGGCGGCCGAGACTGCATCGTCTCCACCCGGGTGCAGTGGCGCTTCTGGGAGCAGCTCCAGGCCGAGCACAGCCGGGCCGATGACCGGCTGATCTTCTCGATCTACCCCCACTCCTGCAAGGACGTCACCGACCGCTTCCCCACCCCGGCCGAAGAGTCCGTGGCGGGCGGCTACTTCCCTACCTGGACCCAGGAGCTGTACGACGACGTGCAGGACGAGCTGGCCTGGAGCTTCGTCAACACCGTCCGCGAGGCGCTGCTGGACAGCCCGCCCGAGGTGCCCCTGCCCGGCCCGGTGATGGCCTCGCCCCTGGTGCAGGGGGAGCTGCACGAGCACAGCTCCCCCTGGCGCGAGCTGTCCAGCCTGGGCGAGCCGGTGGACGGCGCGTGGACGCTGCACCTGCAGCCCGACGGCGGCCTGGCCCCCGAGCCCGCCGAGCCCTGGCAGGCCGTGGTGATCGAGCACGATCCCACCGGGGTCTGCGACGGAGTGGACGACCTGCTGCAGCCCTGCGGGCAGAGCTGGACCTCCGGCGAGTTCGCCACCCTGCGCGACGAGCTCGAGACCATCCGTAGCCTCGCCGAGTACCGCCTCACCATCGAGGAGACCACCACCATCGTGGGTGTCCCCACCCTGGATCTAGGCCTGGACATCGACACGCCCGACGCCCACGCCTTCGCCGGCGCTGGCCTGGTGGCCATGCTGCGCTACACGCCGCCCGACGCCGAGGCGGGCTACCACGGCTGGCACGCCACCCAGGGTGCCCAGTTCCTGTCCAGGACCGGCCAGGTGGATCTCGAGCTCGAGCTCGACCCCAGGATCATGACCCTCGAGGCCGGCGGCGAGCTGGTCCTGCAGCTCAGCAACCTGTCCACCTACGTGCACCACCAGCCCTGGCTCCACCCGGTCACCGGATCCTACAGCGTGGAGCTGCTGGTGGACGAGCACACCCCCGCCACCCTCACCCTGCCCACCAGCAGTGGCTTCGAGGCCCTGCCCCTGGCCGACACCACCAGCCTGGAGGGCTGAACACCATGCGCCACCTGGCCATCGCCGCCCTGTCCTTCGCCCTGCTGCTGGCCGGGTGCTTCTCGAAAGGCGAGACGGGCGCGCCGCCCACCTGCGACGGCTGCCCCGGCTGCCCCGGCTGTCCGACGGACAGCGACGCCGACACCGACAGCGACGCAGACGCGGACTCCGACACCGACGCCGACGCAGACGCTGACGCGGACGCGGACACAGACGCCGACGCAGACGCCGACACGTCCTGCGACGGCGATGAGGACCACGTCTGCGACCACGCCAGCACCATCGACGAGGGCCAGGCCGGCGCCGACCCCGCCGTCCCCCTGGCCCGCTTGATCGTGCTGGGCGACTCCATCAGCCGCGGCAACGTGGCCGCCGAGGGGGCCGGCTACTTCGATCACCTGCACGCCCAGCTCGAGGCCCGCTACGGCGAGGGCTCGGTGGCGCTGATCGAGAACGCCATCGGCCAGTCCACCACGGCCACCCTCATCGGCCGGCAGCTCGACGGCGACGACGAGGTGGGCACGCCGCTGGCGTCGCTGATCGAGGACGGCTTCCCCGCCGCAGGGCACTCCATCGTGGTGATGAGCATCGGCGGCGACGACATCAACCACGCCCTCGACGACGGCGCGGACAACGAGGCGTTGGTGGGCGAGCTGGTCGATTCCGCCCAGACGAACCTGGGCGAGATCGTCGCCTGGCTGCGGGGCACCGATCCCAGCTCCGGCCAGCCGCGCTTCCCCGACGGTGTGTCCATCTACATCATGAACATCTACGACCCCTCCGACGGCGAGTACCAGGCCTCCACCAGCGGCTGCGAGTACCCCTACACCCCCGCCCTCGAGGGCATCTTCCCGGTCTGGCGCGAGGCCTGGTCCAGCACCGCCGCCGGGCTGGCCGCCCAGGGCTCGGGCTTCACCGCAGTCGACGCCTACGGCCACTTCCTGGGCCACGGCCACCACCACGACGACCCCGACAATCCCCACTACCGCTCGGCCGACTCCAGCGGCTGGTTCCCCACCAACTGCACCCACCCCGCCGACAGCGGCCACGGCGAGCTGGCGCGCCTGTTCTGGGAGGCCATGGACCACGGCCACGACGACTACCAGGCGGCCCCATGAGCCCAGGAGCTGGCCTGTTCGCTCTCATCTTCCCCCTGATCTTCGGCTGCACCCCTCGACCCGACTCGGGCGACACCACGCCGCCCCTGGACACCCAGGACACCGGCGAGCTCGAGATCATCAAGCCCGACGGCACCTACAACACGCCCGACGGCAGCGCGACCCTCACCGTCAGCGGCGGCCTGCCCACCCTCACCCTGCGTGGCGACGCCCAGAGCTTCGGCTACGGCCAGGGCTACCTGCTGGGCGGTGAGATCATGGGCGTGCTCAACGGCTACCTGATGTACACCTTCCGCGAGGAGTCCACCCTGGACTACGAGACCGCCTGGTCCTACATGGAGCACGCGGGCTGGAGCGGCGACGACCTGGTGGAGCTGGACGCGGTGGTGGAGGGCATGAAGGACGCGCTGCCCGCCGACGCGCTGCTGGTCCGACCGGATGACCTGGGGCCACGGGAGGTCACCGTCCAGGACGTGATGCTCTTCAACACCCTGTCGGAGTGGCTCAACCTGTACCAGTGCTCATCGTTCAGCGCCTGGGGTGAGCACCCGATGCCCTGCCGGATCCCTGCGGGCCTGGGCAATGGCCTGGTGTATCTCGGCCCGTCGAGCGCTTGAACTCCAGGGTCTGGGACTCGCCCTGGGTGATAATGCGCTCGATGTCGGGCTGGTTCATCCTCTCGCTCTCCCTTGATGACCCGTTCTATCGTGGCGCCGCGCCGCGCCATGCCAGGATCTGACCGCTTCCCTCTGCGCGGCATGTACTTCCCACCACCTGGAGCTCTCTTGGGGCGCCACGCCCTACGCGGCCCTCGAGCTCGACGGCCACTGAGGGCGGGCTCCCTGTACACGCGGGACGTCTCTTGTACTGTTCGCCGGTTGTCAGTCCTTCATATCCCCGCTGAGCTACGGAGACCCGCACGGCTGCATCATCGAGGCCGCGGGTACGCTCGACTGCTGGGGAGAAGACCGCTTCGGCCAGGTCTCGGACATCCCCTGACGGCCGTCGAGGGGAGCCACCGCCCCGAGGGTGCTCGGGGAGACCTCGTAGCCGGCGTCGATGGCCGAGGACGCGGTCCCCGCCCCTCCCACCCGCAGCTTCGTGCTGCTCGCCGGCACCCTGGACCTGCGGCGGGTGCTGGAGGAGTTCGCCCACTTCTGGCGCGAGCGCGGCGAGCCCATCGACTTCGTGGAGGCGCGGCTGCACATCGAGGTGGCCGACTGATCCGCGGCTCCACCACAGGCTGGGAGGGCGACCGGCAGGACGGGCTATGATGGAGCCCGCAGCCCGCCCCTTGGAGCCCGCCCATGCGCTACTTCAACACAACCGGCCCCTGCGAGGCCGAGCGGCACTACATGCTGCCGCCACAGCAGCGCATGCCGGCCCTGCTGCCCTTCGTCGAGCAGCAGCTCTACTACGTGGTGCACGCCGCCCGGCAGACCGGCAAGAGCACCGCCATGATCGCCTTCGCCCGCCGCCTGCGCGAGCAGGGCCACGCTGCGGTCTACGCCAGCCTCGAGGAGAGCCAGGGGCTAGACGAGATCGAGCCGGCCGAGGCCGTGTGGCTCAGCTCCCTGGCCCGCAGGGCCATGCAGCAGCTCCCGGATGTCGAGGTGCCACCGCCGGCGTCGGTCCAAGATGATGCCACCGGCGCTCGCCTCGGCCACTGGCTCACCCTGCTGGCCCAGGCCGCCGCCCCCCGCCCCGTGGTGGTCATCCTCGACGAGGCCGACGTGGTCCGGGGCCTGCCCGTGGTCAACCTGCTGCGCCAGCTCCGGAACGGCTTCATCGGCAGGGGCGTGGGCACCTTCCCCGTCTCCGTCGCCCTGGTGGGCATGCGCGATCTGCGCGACTACCTCGCCCACGCAAGAGACGGCGCCCCCGTCAACCCCGGCAGCCCCTTCAACATCAAGTCCGCCTCCATCACCCTGCGCGGCTTCACCCAGGACGAGGTGGGCGAGCTGTACGCCCAGCACAGCGCAGCCACCGGCCAGCCCTTCACGCCCGACGCCGTGGCCCGCGCCTTCTGGTGGACCCAGGGCCAGCCCTACATGGTCAACGCCCTGGCCCGCATCGCCGTCATGGAGCTGGTCACGGATACCACCCAGCCCGTCACCGCCGCTCACATCGACCAGAGCAAGGAGCGCCTGATCCAGGCCCGCACCACCCACCTCGACAGCCTGGCTGAGCGGCTGGCCGAGCCCAGGGTGGCCCGGGTGGTCCAGCCCGTCATCCTGGGCGACAACCCCCTGGCCATCCCCTACGACCACGACGACTTCCAGTACGCCATCGACCTGGGCCTCATCGTGCGCGGTCCCCAGGGCGCCCAGCCCGCCAACCCTATCTACCGCGAGGTCCTGGCCCGGCAGGTGGGCCTGCGAATCCAGGAGTCCCTCAACCAGCCCTGGTGGCCCTGGCGCACCCCCGACGGGCGCCTGGACTTTCCCGCCCTGATCGACGCCTTCCTCGACTGGTGGCGCGACAACGAGGGCGCGGTCAAGGCCCACGGCAACAAGAACTACCCCGAGGCCCTGCCCCACCTGGCCCTGATGGCCTTCCTGCAGCGGGTGGTCAACAGCGGCGGCCACGTCACGCGCGAGTACGCCGCCGGCCGGGGCGCCGTGGACCTGGTGGTCCACTACGGGTCCGACCGCTTCGTGCTCGAGATCAAGCGCGTCTTCACCGGCGGTCACACCCCCGAGCGCGTGCGGGAAGAAGGCGTGGCCCAGCTCGGGCGCTACCTGGACGAGCTGGGCGAGCGTGAAGGCTGGCTGGTGATCTTCGACCAGCGAGACGGCCAGGCCTGGGGCGACCGGCTGTGGCGAGAAGAGCGCCAGGTCGACGGCAGGACCATCAGGCTGCTGGGGGGGTGACGCAGCTGGGCGGCCAGCGGCAGCGTCGGCCGCCGCTACTCCCGCAGCAGGGCCTTGACCATGGCTTGGGCGGACACGCAATCGGCGGCGCTGACCTTGACGTTTCCGTCGGGCACGGTGAGGAGGGCGGCTCCCTGCTCGAGGCGGCGGGACTCCTCGGCGCTCGGATCGCTGGCCGGCAGCTGCACCACGGAGGTGGCGGCTTTTTAGTGGTTGCTGTGCTGCAAGCTGCAGTGGGTGGCGTAGAAGGGGTGGCTGCCGCGCTCCTGCTCCACCTCGCAATGAGCGGGTCCCGTGGTCCAGCCCGCGGGCGCGACGGCGTCGTCGGTGCCCAGGATCTCCACCAGGTTGGAGTGGCCGCTGAGCGTGTCGGTGGCGTAGACCCCCCAGGCCGTGCCCTCGGTGGAGATGGAGACGAGGTTGCGCGAGACCTCGCCGCCGGTGGTGACGGCATGGGGAGCACGAGCTCGGATCAGTAGTCCAGGCCCATTTCCTGGACCTCTCTGGTCAGCTCATCCAGGATGGCCTTGCGCCTGGCCTGGTCCCTCCTGCGATACTCCAGCACGTCGGACAGGGACACGCGGCGGTGCGTGCCCACCTTGCGGAAGGGGATCTCGCCGCGGTCCAGCAGCTTGATGAGGTGCGGGCGCGACACGTTGATGAGGTCAGCGGCCTGCTGGGTGGTGATCTCGGCCCTGACCGGCACCACCGCCACCGCGTCCCCGTTCGCCATCAGCGTCAGTATTCGCGCCAGCAGGTCGACGACGGGCGCAGGGATGGAGACCATCCGCTCGCTCCCCTCTGGGTGCAGCCGGACCACGCTGCCCCGCTCGAGGTCGCGGAGCAGACGCAGGGCGTCCTCTGCCTCCATGGCGAGGGCGTCATCGGACAGGTCCAGGGCCGTGCTGGGCATGGGTATCTCCAAGGGCATGGCAGCCGCCATTCGCAACAACGCAATGTATACGGATCATTCGTAACGGCGAAGGTCCATGGGCCGAGTAGCCCACCTCACCCGCACATGGACCGATGGACGACCGCAGTCCTTCGGCGCCGGGATGCACGCCGGGGTCGGCGTCGTCGCAGTCCCCGTCGGCCTCGCTGTAGCCGTCGCCGTCGGCGTCGATGGTGTCGGTGTCGGGCGCCGACCCGGGGGCGCTCGCGAAGCCGCGTGGGCTGTGATGCCTTGTCGATCCCCACCGGAGCCTGGTCATGCGCCACTTCAACACCGCCGGTGTCTGCCTGCCCGAGCTGCACTACATGCTGCCGCCCGAGCTGCGCCTGCCCGGGGTCCGGGAGCTGTTGGCCCAGCGGGCGTACTTCGTGGTGCACGCCCCACGTCAGACGGGCAAGACCACCACCCTGCGCGCGCTGTGCCGGACCTTGACGGCCGAGGGTGAATACGCCGCGCTGCACTTCTCCTGCGAGGGGGGGCAGGCCTACCCGGAGGATCCCGGCGCCGCCGAGCGGGTGGTGTGGGACAGCATCGTCGACGAGGCTCGGGACCAGCTCGGCACCGAGCTGCGCCCACCCGCCGTCGGGGTGGCGACCGCTCCGGGGAGCTTCCTGCTGACGAGCATCACGGCCTGGTGTCGCGCGTGCCCGCGCCCGCTGGTACTAGTCTTCGACGAGATCGACGCGCTGCTGGGCCGCGGCATGATCACGGTGCTGCGGCAGCTCAGGGCGGGGCACCCCAAGCGAGGGACCGCGTTCCCCTCCTCGGTGATCCTCTGCGGCCTGCGGGACGTGCGCGACTACAAGGCGGCGTCCGGGGGCGACGCCAGCCGGCTGGGCACGGCCAGCCCCTTCAACGTGCTGGTGGAGTCCATCAGCCTGGGCAACTTCACCGCCTCGGAGGTGGCGGACCTGTGCGGCCAGCACAGCGCGGCCACGGGCCAGCCCTTCACCCCTGCGGCGCTGGAGCGGGCCTACGAGCTGACCGGGGGCCAGCCCTGGCTGGTGTGCGCCCTCGCACGCGAGGTGATCGACAAGCTGCGCGTCCCGGTGTCCGAGCCCATCACGGTGCACCACCTGGACCGGGCCAAGGAGCGCCTGGTCCTGGCGCGGGCCACCCACCTGGACTCCCTGGTGGACAAGCTGCACGAGGGCAGGGTGCGCCGAGTGCTCGGGCCGCTGATGGCAGGGGACTATGTCGAGCTGGCCGATACCTACGACGACGACATCCAGTACGTAGCGGACCTGGGGCTCATCACCCGCAGGCCGGTGCGGGTGTCCAACTCCATCTACCGCGAGGTCATGGTCCGCGTGCTGGCGGCCATGGCCGAGGACGCCCTGCCCACCCCCCCCACCCGCAGCTTCGTCCTGCCCGACGGCACCTTGGACATGGCGCGGGTGCTCGAGGAGTTCGCGGCCTTCTGGCGCGAGCACGGCGACATCCTGGCCGACGGCATGAGCTACCACGAGGTCGCGCCGCAGCTGGTGATCATGGCCTGGTTCCAGCGCGTCGTGAACAGCGGCGGCTACGTGGATCGCGAGTACGGCATCGGCCGTGGCCGCATCGGCCTGCTGCTCCGCTGGCCGCACGCTGGTCCCGGCGGCCAGCGCGCCTGGCAGCGCGAGGCTGTCGAGCTGGAGGTCTGGGCCGCGGGCCGGCCCGACCCGCTGCCCAAGGGCCTGGCGCAGCTCGACGCCTACCTGGAGCGGCCCGGCCTGGACGCGGGCGTGCTGGTGGTCTTCGACCGCCGGCCCGAGGCGCCGGGGATCGACGAGCGGACCGTCTTCTCCCGGGCCGTGACCCCCACGGGTCGCCAGGTGACCCTGCTGCGGGCCTGAGGGCGCGAGGCCTGAAGCGCGCTCCGGGGTTCGCGGCCGCGTCGGTAGATGGCGCGGGCGACGTCAACGGCGACAGCCTGGACGACATCGTGATCGGCGCGCCAGAGTACGACAGCGCCGCCTCACGGCGGAGCTTCCCCGACGTCTGCTAGGCGGAGTCGGATCGAGGCGCGGGCTCACTGCGCCTGCGCGGCTCCGACCTTCCAGTGGATCCCCGCCACCGCGCTGCTGGAGTTGTCGTGCGGCATGGTGGCCGAGCCGGCCTTGGAGGTGCCGAAGTAGACGTACAGCCAGTCGCCTGGCTGCCAGCCTGCCCACGCCGTGGCGGGGACGGTGAAATCGCCGTCGTTGTCGGCGACACAGCTGACCTTCTCCAGGATCTCGGAGGTCCGTGCATCGATCCGCGCGATGTAGATCAGCGCGTGGTCGGAGTCGGTGATGGTCCAGCTGAACTCCAGGTCCTGCAGCGGCCAGGCGGGCACAGTGCTCCCATCCAGCTCGGGGCTGATGAGGGTGAAGCTCGGGGGCGTCACGACAGAATCGGGCACGTACAGGTCCGGGAGGCCCGAGGCGCCGCTGACCTGCAGCTCGTAGCTGCTGTCCCAGAGGAAGCTGAGGGAGTCGAGGTTCGCCGCGAAGTAGGGGTGCTCGTCGTCGGGGCTCAGATCGACCCAGGTCCCCCCGTCGGTCTCCAGGGTGACGTATGGTTCGCCCAGGTCCATCCCGGTGCTGGTGTCGACCAGGAAGCCGTCGCTGCTGCAGGTCTCGACGCTGGGCGAGAAGAACTCCCAGTACTGCGCCGCAGCCGGCTGCTGGAGAAACCAGAGCTGGGCGAGCCCATAGTCATCCACCGGCTCGGTCCAGTATGACCCGAGGATCTCGTACCACTGGGACGCCCCCAGCACGCCGGTCAGGCCGGACTCGTCGTCGAAGTCCAGGTACTCGAAGGCGCTGCTGGCCAGGGCCGAGCCTGCCGCGGCGGTCAGCTCGACATCGACGGTTCCGACCGTCTCGCTCGCGGGTGTGAGCAGCTCGACCTGCTCGGCTGTGGATGACAGCAGCTCGGCCTGCTGGTCGCCGAAGGTCACGCTGACCAGGTCGTCGAAGCCCTGGCCGGTCAGGACCACCAGGCTGCTGCCGCCCCGCGGGCCCATGGAGGGGGCGAGGCTCTCGATGCCGACGACCGGGCTCGTCTCACCGCTGTCGGTGCTGTCCGCCTGGGTGTCGCCCAGGCTGTCGCGGGAGTCGCCGTTGCCGGGGGTGAGCGCCAGCTCGCAGCCGCAGGCGAGGGCCGGGAGCAGGGCGAGGTGGCGCGAACGATGGTGGAAGGGGTGTGCATCCTGACCTGGTCCTCTCTCCGGATGGGGGGCTGGTTCATGCCGGCGCCCGTATATCTCGCGGGGCCGCGCCGCTCAACGGGGCTCGCAGGGCGCGCTCGCGGACGGTGTCATGTCGCCGGCCGTGGCGGCGTGGGAGTCAGCCCTGGCGATCGTGAGGGCTCACGAGCAGCACGGCCGCGGGGTGCTCCCGGACGAGCGTGGGACGTAACCGCGAGCCCCGCACCCGGTTGATACCATGAACCCCCACCCTCTCCACCATGAGGTGCCCCTATGCGCTCAATCCACGCCCTGCCCGGCATGCTCCTGCCCTTCGCGCTGCAGGCCTGCTCCTGCTCGCTCCCGGGTGAGACGGGGGACAGCGCCCCCGACACCAGCGGGCAGGTGGAGATCCTGCGAGACAGCTACGGCGTCCCGCACATCTACGGCGGCTCGGTGGAGGCGGCGATGTACGGCTTCGGCTACGCCCAGGCCGAGGATCACCTCTCCTTCATGCTGACCCACTACCTGGCCGCCGACGGGCGCCTGTGCACGGCTCTCGAGGCTGGCGACGAGGCCCTGGCCCTGGCCGGCTACGGCGACCCCGAGGGCAACGACCTGCTGGCGCTGCTGTTCCGGTTCCGCGAGGTGGTCGACGAGCAGTGGGACGATCTCGACCAGCACGACGATCCCTCCTGGAGCTTCACGGGCCGCGAGCTGTTGACCGCCTTCGCCGCGGGTGTGAACGCCTACATGGCGGAGCATCCTGAGCGGGTGCCGGACTGGTGGAGCGGCCAGGTGGAACCCCAGGCCGTGCTGGCCTTCGTGCGGGCCACCCTGCTGGCCTACCAGGTCTCCATCATCACTCAGAAGGCCAGCCTGGCCGGCGAGGTGATCTCCCAGGCCTCCAACGAGTGGGTCGTGGGGCCCGGCAGCACCGCGGACGACGCCACCTACGTCCAGAGCGACCCCCACCTGGCGTTCAGCGGCGGCACGCTGTGGTACGAGGCCCACCTGGCCGGCGGGCCGCTGGACGTGGCCGGGGCCACCATGTACGGCGTGCCCTTCATCGCCATGGGGCACAACCGGTCCCTGGCCTTCACCGAGACCTCCAACTCCATGGACAACGCCGACCTGTTCCAGGTCACGGTCTCGGCCACCGACCCCACCCGCTATGTCTACGGTGACCAGGAGCTGCCCTTCACCTTCTCCGAGGTCACCCGCGAGCTGGCGGGCGGGGGCGAGCGCAGCTTCCGGCTCGCCTGGACCCACCACGGGCCGGTGGTGGATCCGCTGGACAGCCACGACTTCGCCGCCGGCGAGCAGCTGCTGGTGGGCGCCGTCACCATGTTGGAGCAGGCGGGCGGGTTCGCGCAGTTCGTGGCGATGGACCTGGCGCCGGACGTGGACGCCTGGGTCGAGGCCATGCAGGCGCTGCAGATCCAGCGCTGGAACTTCGTGGTCGGCGACACCCAGGGCGACATCTTCTTCGTCAACAACTCGCGCCACCCGGCGCGCGACGACGAGGTGGACTGGTCCGGCGCGGTGGACGGCTCCGATCCCGAGCTGGACTGGACCACAGCCGAGCCCTGGGCCTTCGACGAGCTGGCCTGGGCCCGTGCTGATGGGGGCTACTTCCAGTGCAACAACTCCAGCCCGGGCTGGATCACGGCCGACTACGGGGAGCACATCGATGAGAGCGCCTTCCCCGGCCACTACTTCACCCACGACAAGCTGGGCGCGCGCGCCGAGCACGCCCTGCGCGAGCTGTCCGCGCGCTCCGACTGGACCTTCGAGGAGCTGCAGGAGCTGTCCATGTCCACCTATGTGCTGCCGGCCGCGGGCTGGATCCCGCTCTTCGAGCAGGCCTGGGAGGACTACGGCGAGCAGGTGGCCGATCCGGCGGCTGTGGTGGAGGGCGTGGGCATCCTGCAGGCCTGGGACTACCAGGCCGACGTCGACAGCACCGGCATGACCCTGTACAACCGCTGGATGGACCTGGCCAGCGTCTACACCGGCACCGCCGATCCCCCCGACTCGGTCACGGAGGAGGAGGCCGTCTTCGGGCTGGACCTGCTGGGCCAGGCGGTCGGCGACCTGCAGCAGGGCTACGGCAGCGCCGAGGTGCCGTGGGGCGAGGTGCACCGCATCCGGCGCGGCGAGGTCGACCTGCCCATCGCCGGCGGGACCTCGGGCAACCCGTCGCTGTTCATGGCCACGGCCACGGAGGAGGTGGACGGCGTCGGCTATGTGGGCAAGGGCAGCTCCTACATGCTGCTGACCCGGCTCGGCGCCGACGGTGTCGTCGAGGCGGTCTCCGTCAAGCCCTGGGGCAACTCCGAGGATCCCGAGTCGCCCCACTACAGCGACCTCACCGAGCTGTACGCCGAGCAGCGGTACAAGGAGTTCTGGTACGACCGCCAGGACGTCGAGCAGCACCTGGAGTCCACCACGGTGCTGGAGTACCTGCCGTGAGCCCCGCAGCAGGCGAGAGGAGGAGCAATGACCCACAGCCCACTCGAGCACAGGGCAGACCGGCCCCGACCCCTGCCGGTCGCCACGCTGGGCATCGCCCTGCTCCTGCTGCCCATGTCCACCGCGGCGGCGGCTACGCTCTACGTGGACCAGGCCAGCGGCGACGACAGCCAGAGCGGGGCCTCCCCCGAGCAGGCCGTCGCCAGCCTGGCGCGCGGCGCCGAGCTGCTGCAGGCCGGGGACCAGCTGATCGTGGGGCCCGGCACCTACTACGAGCAGCCCGTCTTCTCGGGGCACGGTGGCCAGGTCTGGATCCGCGCCGAGCCCATGGGAGAGGCCACCATCAGCGGCATGTGGGAACAAGCCGCCGAGGGCCTGGTGGGCTGGCGCGACGAGGGCGACGGGAGCTGGTCGGCGCCGCACGGCCAGGCCGTGTTCGGGGCCTACGAGGATGCCTTCCTGTTCCGATTCGAGACCGTCGATGACCTCCTCGCGGCGCGGGCCGGCAGCATCCACACGCCTGGCTGGGGCTTCGCCCACGAGGACGGCCGGATCTACCTGGTGCTGCCGGGCGGCGAGGACCCCAACGGCCGCCCCGTCAAGCTCTCCTCGGCCTACTGGGGCGAGGACGGGCAGCTGGACGCGGTGGTGTGGATCCACGACGCTCCCGAGGCGATCCTGGAGGGCTTCCGCGTCGAGGGCGCCGGCACCCTCGGGGTCTGGATCGAGACGGACAGCCCGGGGCCCACCGTCCGCAACACGGTGTTCTCCTACTGCGTCTACGGGCTCGCCCTGCCCCAGCGGAGCCTGGTGGAGTGGGTGGAGTACAGCTACCCGGGCTTCTACGACTTCGCCGAAGAGGTGCTGCAGCTCAACGGCGACATCGACCGGGTCTACTCGCTGGTGAAGGAGTACCACGACACCGTCGTTTTGGAGGGCGGGCTGGCCCTGGGGCACGGCTGGACCGGGGACACCATCGAGGACTGCGAGTTCCGCTACAACTTCCTGCACGAGGCCTTCGATGGCGAGAAGCTCGGCTTCTTCGACGCCTCCAGCTCCCACCACAACGCCTACCTGTACAACTACGACAACCACGTGGAGCTGGAGGGCTGGTACGGCAACCCGGGGGCCGACCTGCACCTGCACCACAACCTGATGCTGGCCTGCCCGATGGGCCCCATCTCCCACCAGGGCGACGACATCGTCGGACCCCAGTACGTGTACAACAACGTGGTCTGGGAGCTCGACACCGACCACGGCCACACCTGGACCCAGCTCAAGACGGACGCCCCCAACGCCACCGGGGGCCTGCACTACTTCCACAACCTGTTCTGGGCCGGCCACACCACCATGTTCTGGGAGGACGCCGACAAGCTGTGGCTGCGCAACAACATCCTGGTGTTCACGGACGAGTACAGCGACGAGCCGGCCAGCTTTGACAGCGACTACAACCTGCTGGTGAACATCGCGGACGAGCCCTGGCTGCGGGGTGCGAGCGGCTACTGGGTGGGGGACGATCCGGGCGACCTGGAGCTGCAGGACCCGGCATCCCTGGACTTCCGCCCGACGAAGGACAGCCCCGGGCTGAACCTCGGCATCGAGATCCCTGGCTTCAACGAGGCTGACCCCGACATCGGCCCCTTCGAGCTGGGGCAGGGCTGGGACGGAGACTGGCCCCGGCCGATGGAGACCGTGTTCGACTGCAGCGTCCCGGAGCGCTGGCAGGGCGAGGATCCCGACCTGGCCTGCGATGACGAGGAGGGGGACACCGGGCTGGACAGCGCCAGCCCCGGCGACTGCGAGGCTCCCCACGACAGCGATGGGCCCGGCGACAGCCAGGCTCCCAGCGACAGCGGCGACTCGCCGGACAGCGGCGGTCCTCGGGACAGCGGCGTGGCGACGGACGACGAGACGGGCTGCGGCTGCTCGGCCAGGAGAGCCCGCTCCCTGCTGGCCACGGGCTTGACGCTGGCCGCCCTGGGCTGCTGCGCCGGGGCCGCCAGGAGGCGAGGCCGCCGCCACGGGTGATGCCCCGCGCTGGACCCGGTCGTCGGGCCGGCCGGCGCGGAGAGCTGGCGCAGAGTCCCTGAGCGACAGGTGGTCCCGGATAGGCCAGCCCTGATTCCCCGGAGGGCGGGGCCCGGAAAACGGAATACACGGCCGGCGCCACCCCGGAGATTCCATGGAAACCGTCGTCGACCCCAGGAAGCAGCGCCTCTGGCAGTACCGCGTCTACACCCTGCTGTGGACCGGCTACGCCAGCTACTACCTGTGCCGGCTCAACTTCGCTGTAGCCCAGCCTGCCATCCTCGAGGCCTACCCCAGCTGGTCGGCGGCCAAGGTCGGCGGCATCCCCTCGGTCTACGCGGCCTTCTACGCCATCGGCCAGTTCATCAACGGGCAGCTGGCCGACCGCTTCGGCCCGCGCAAGATGATGACCACGGCCCTGTCCATCGCCGTGCTCTGCAACCTGGGCATGTCCATGGCCGACTCCTACACCGCCATGCTCGTGCTGTGGGCCATCAACGGCTACGCCCAGAGCGCGGGCTGGACCCTGGTGGTGCAGACCGCGGCCAACTGGACCAAGGTGGAGCGCCGGGGCGCGGTGCTGGGCATCATCTCCACCTGCTACGCGGTGGGCAACGTGCTGGCCTGGCTGCTGGCCGGGTTCCTGGTGGACAGCATCGGCTGGCGCGCGGCCTTCGCCGTGCCCGCCTTCGTCGCCCTGCCGGTGGCCATCGCCATCGGGGTGTTCCTGCGCAACGATCCTCGCGACGCTGGCCTGCCCCGCATCCGCGACGACATCGACGAGGCCGACGAGGTGGACGAGAGCGGCGCCAGGCGCCCCGCCATCGGCACCCTGGCCATGCTCAAGATGACGCTGGCCAACCCCATCCTCTGGGTGCTGGCACTGGCCTTCTTCTGCAACAATTCCGTGCGCTATGCCTTCATGAACTGGGCGGTGCAGTACATGGCCGATTTCCATGGCCGCTCCATCGCGGGCTCGGCCATGATGGCCATCGCCCTCCCTCTCATCGGCGCCGTGGGGGCTGTGTCCGCCGGCTGGATCTCCGACACGGTGTTCGGAAAACGGCGGGCACCGGTGTGCGCCATCTGCCTGTTCCTGCTGGCCATCCTGTGCGTGGCCTTCGTGCAGATTCCCCAGGGCCAGTGGGTCATCGCCACGGTGATGCTGGGGGTGGCGGGTTTTCTGATCTACGGCCCCGACATGCTCATGACCGGTGCGGCCTCCATCGACTTCTCCCACCCTCGGGCCGCTGCTGCGGCCACCGGCTTCACGATGGCCACGGGCGCTGCCGGCTCGATCTTTTCTGGAGCAGGCGTGGGCTGGCTGAAGGACAGCACCGGAGGTGAGTGGGACCTGGTGTTCTACGTGCTGGCGGGCCTGTCCCTGGTGCCGGCCCTGCTGATGGTCACCATCTGGAACGCGAAGCCGAAGGGTTCGTAGCCTCCAGCAGATTCTGCTAGAATCGATGCACGGGCCAGTCGCGGCCCCTGGCCTGCTGCAGCAGGGCGTTGCCCGCCTGGTCGCGGCGGCCCACCACCAGGGGCTGCTCGGAATAGGCCAGCATCTCGAAGTCTCCCATGGAGTCGCCGAAGGCGAAGCAGGGGCGCACGCCGATGTGCTTCTGGATGGCGTCCACCTTGCCCTGGTTGCAGGGCCGCGGGTAGATGGGGCGCGTGGTGAGCAGGCCGTCTTCGACCGCCGTCTCGATGCCCAGCACCTTGTCCTGGGGGATGCCAATGTGGGGGGCGCCCGCGTGCACCACCCAGCGGTTCGAGGCCGACACGATCCAGGTCTCGAAGCCCTCGGCCTGCAGCCCCGCGATGAGCCCCCGCATGGCGGCGCGGTAGTTGGGCCAGGCGGCGGCCAGCTGGCGGCACCAGGTGTTCACCTGCTCCTCGGTGAGCCCGGCCATGACCTGCACCGCCCAGGTGTAGCCATCGATGCGGCTCTCGGCGACGCGCTGCTCGTACTCGGTCCACACATCGCCTTCGCAGTCGACCTGGGTGAGCAGCTTGCCAGCCACCAGCCAGCGCATGAAGGCCTCGCCGATGTCTTCGGACCAGAGGGTTCCGTCGGCGTCGAAGGCCGCTACCCGGCGGCCGCTGCGGGGGGCCAGCCGGGCCTGGATGGCCTCGCGGAAGGGGACGTCGAAGGGCGCGAGCCAGTCGGGGGTGCGCATGGGGTGCTCCTGGGGCGGGGCGGCAGGCCCCGCGATCTGGTGTTCATATCGCAGTGGTGCGGGCTATGGTCTGCCCGCGATCAGCTATAGGTTGCGGTGATGGTGCCGCCAGGCCGCCCAGGCGCAGGGCAGGGCCACCGCCGCGAGGGCCAGCCAGGTGACCGGATCCAGGGGTCTGGCCATGTAGCGGAAGAGCAGGCGCGCCAGGCCCAGGGCCAGCAGGGGCGAGTGCAGCCAGGTGCGCGCCGCGCTGTAGCTGCGCCAGCCCAGGTGCAGCTCCACATAGTCCAGCACCGGGGGCAGCAAGAGCAGCGGCAGCAGCAGGTCGAGGGCATGCACGGAGGGAGCGCGCAGGCCCACCTGGACCGCGATCAGCCCGTAGCAGAGGGGCCAGAGCAGCAGGCAGCGGCGGCAGATGTACCAGCGACCCAGCAGGACGCAGCGGTTCAGATCACGCGGACGATGATGGGAGAGCCACAGGGAGGGCTGGGCTGCACCCTGGCCGGCCACCGGGTGCTATCGGCCCTTGGAGGGCAGGGCGGTGGCCTGCAGCAGCTTGATGTCGGCCTCGGCGTAGTTGGAGGAGGACATCTCCACCTCGATGCCGTCGGCCCAGCGCAGCCACTCCTCGTCGTCGGCGCCCTTCATCTCCTGGGAGAAGGTGTGGTAGGTCACCAGGCGCTTGGGCAGCTCGGGCTGGTCGTCCGGGGGATTCACGGTCCCCACCACGGCGGCGTAGTACCTGGGCACAGAGCCCGTGATGGTGATCTCCTTCTCTTCGAGCACGCGCCCGCCGCGGTCCTTGATGGTGGCCAGCAGCTTGATGTCGGTCATCTCGAACTTGGAGTCGTTCTTCATCAGGAACTGGAACACCGTGAGGTTGTCGGAGTCCGGCTTGTCGGGGGGCAGGCGCAGCCAGCGCGAGTTGTGCACGAAGAGGTAGCGATCCGGGTTGTAGACGGGATCGAAGTTCTCGCGCTCGCGGGCATCGGCGAAGAAGTAGGCCGGGATCACGTGGTCGACGGCCACCCAGCCCTTGCTACCGCTTGAATCGACCTGGTACCAGGGGCCTCGCTTTGCCAGCAGCTGGATGCGCGTGTCCTTGGCCAGCTGGGAGATCACCCGGCTGCTGTCGGAGGGATCTCCGCGCAGGGGAGCGCCGTCCTCGGTGACCAGCATCTGGGACAGCTCGAGGCCGTTGGGACCACCGATGAGGCTGAGGGAGTCTACGTCGGGCACGTTGGTGCCGTACTTGTAGAAGTACCAGCCGCCCACCGCCGCCACCGCCAGCAGGATGACCAGCAGCGCGTTGCGCAGGGCTGGGCCCCGGTCAGGGCGGAAGTCGACCTCGTCGTCGGGGGCGCTGACGCGGGCGCGGACCAGCCCCTTGAGCTCGGGGACCTCGGTGGCGTACAGCCAGTCGGCCGCCCCGGGGGGCTGGATCATGGCGCCAGCAGAGACATCGCCTTGCCGGGCGAGCTCCTTGAGCTCCTCGATGTCCCTTGCAGAGAACTGGCGGTCGCCATCGGTGACAAGCCACCTTGCCATGCCAGGGCCTCCTGGTTGGGGTTGCTCCCCCGGGCGTGCAGCTCCGGACCCGGAGGCCTCGGGGAGGCCAAGGGAGGCGGTATTCCTACCTCCTCTCTTGGAACCGAGTCAACCGCTGCTGGACGCGATCCTCACCGGTTGACCCAAGTTTTGCAGAGCGTTACCCAGCCGGCCTCCCGGAGGCGGCATGCCCATTAAGCCTTTGCGCATCTGCATCGCGTACGACAATGCCCGTGGCCACTGCGGGCGCGTGGTGCCGCGCATGAAGGAGCTGCTGGAGCATCGCGCCTTCCTGGTGGACACCCACGACATCAGCCAGGGCACGGTGGAGATCGAGCAGTACGACGCCCTGATCCTCGGCACGCCGGTCTTCGGCCTGGGCATCCGTGGTCAGGGCCCCACAGCCAGCATGCGGGCGTTCATCTCCGCGCTGCCTGACCTGGACGAGACCAGGGTGGCCATCTTCTGCGCCTATGAGTCCCGCCCTGGCAATACCTTCGACCGGATGAAGAACATCCTGTTCGAGAAGGGCGCCCAGTTCGTGGCCCAGCACGCCTTCTGGATCCTGCGGCCCCACGAGGGCGACCACATCATCCCGGCGGAGTGCATGGTGCGCGTGCGCTAGCAGCTGTAGCCGCCGCCCAGGCTCACGGTGAACTGCTTCCAGAAGCGGTTGAAGTCGACCTGGAGCTCGGTGCCGCCGCGCAGCCAGCTGCGGATCTCGCGGGGGATGAGAAAGGTGACCCCGCCTTGTTCGTGGCGCTCGTCGTCCTGCCTGGGCTCATCCAGAGCCAGCCCCATGCGGGGCCCCCCTCAGCCGAAGCCCTGGATGACGATGCGGAAGGCCCTGTCCTGGACCTGTTGGGCTTCCATGACCGCTTTGAGCTGGCTGGCGGCCTGGGTGCTGATGGACAACATGCTGGCTCCGTCGGCTAGTGGGCGGCCGGGGGCCGCCTGTCTTCGAGCGATAGAGTCATCGGGTCCCGGCACTGTTACGGGCGCGGGCATGCGGGGGCCGGATTTTCTGTGCGCCGGGGTGGCGCGGGCGGCTCTTTGTGCTACTCCGGCGCTGTGCCGTCACGGGAGACGGCCTCTGCCTCGTCGGGAGCTACCCCGACCGACGCGATCACTGGAGGAACCATGAAGAGCTGGATGCTCGCCATCTTCGCCGGCGCCGCCTTGTCCATCGGGCTGGTGGGCTGCTTCGGAGAAAAAGACAGCGCTGCGCCCGAGGGCGACACCGACACCGACGCCGACGGTGACACCGACGCCGACGCCGACGCCGACGCCGACGCCGACGCCGACGCCGACGCCGACACCGATGTGGGCGACTGCACCATGAACTCGGCCTGGCCCTGTTCCTGCGAGGTGGAGACCTGCGACGACGGCAACGACTGCATCGGCGTGCAGGGGCTGGGCGACGGCAGCACGGGCTACTGCGCTCCCAACTGCGCTGGCCAGGACGACACCTGCCCCAGCACTGGCTACAGCGCCACGCCCTACTGCGCCCTGTCCGACGGCGCGGGCACCTACTGGTGCGTGCTGATCTGCACCACCGCCGACGACTGCCCGGCGGATCAGGACTGCCAGGACGCTGGCGGCGCCACCATCTGCTACCCCGCCTAGTAGACCCGCCCTCCTTGACCACCCTTGGGGCGCGCCCCCCGGGGGTGGCTGCGCTCGGGATCACGGGTCCCGCGAGGGCGCGTGCGTCGCCAGGAAGCTGGCCATGGCTTCGCAGGTGGCCTCGGAGTTGGTGTGGATGAAGGTGTGATCGCCCACCAGGTCTCGGCGGTCCAGCAGCGGCAGGACCCGCTGCGCCTCGCGCCAGGTGCCAGGGATGGGGGAGAGGCTGATGCTGGGGAGCAGCAGCTGGGTGGGGCAGCGGATCGCCGGCAGCCGGGGCCGGAGATCCTGCTGGATGGGACCACGCAGGATCGCCTGGAACGCGGAGCCGGGCAGCGCGGCCTGCAGGCTGCCATCGGGCTGTTCCCGGTAGACCGCGCTCCAGGCGAGCCGGTCCGTGTCGTCTCCCAGCTGGTGCTGGATGAGGCTGCTCATGGCCTCTCGCCAGCTGTGGCGGTCGGGGTAGCTGCGGCGCTCGGGCCTGAAGGCCGCCCCCACCAGTCCGCCATGGCTCAGGGGTGGGCTCAACCCGCGTGGGGGGGCCGGGTCGGCCAGCACCAGGCAGTCGAGGCGGTGGGGATGCTGGGTGGCGAAGTGCAGGGCCACCTTGCCTCCCCAGGAGTGACCCGCCAGGGCGACGCGATGGACGCCGAGGGTGCCCAACAGCGCCGCCAGGTCGCCGGTGGTGGCGGGCAGGCTGTAGTCGCCGCCGGGCTTGCTGCTGGCCCCGTGCCCCCGGAGCGTGACGGAGATCACCCGGCGGCCTTCGTCCGCCAGCCGGTCGGCCACCCGGGCCCAGATCCAGGCGCTGTTGTTCAGCCCGTGCAGCAGGACGAGCGGGGGATCGGCCCCCGGCCACTCCAGGCAGTGCAGGTGGAGGTCCCCGGCCCGCAGCCGCAGCTCGCGAGGGTGCCTGCGGAGGGGGCGGGCTCGGCCGTAGCGGGGATCGCGCGCCTGGAAGATGCGCACGCTCCGGCGCAGGCCGGCGTGCAGCAGGGCGGCGGTGAGGCGTGACGGCACGGGGCTACTCCGACCGCAGGAGTCTGGCGAGGGCGCGGCCCGTGTGGCTGTGGGGATGCTGCGCCAGCTGTCGAGGGCTGCCTGTGGCGAGGATGGTTCCGCCCTCGTCGCCGCCCTCCGGGCCCAGGTCCACCAGGTGGTCCGCGGCGCGGATCAGCTCCAGGTTGTGCTCGATGAGCACCACGGTGTCGCCGCGCTCCACCAGGCTCTGCAGCACCTGCAGTAGCTGGGCCACGTCTGCCGGGTGCAGGCCGGTGGTGGGCTCGTCCAGGAGATAGATGGTGCCCTTGCCGCGGCCCGCCAGCTCCAGCGCAAGCTTGACCCGCTGGGCCTCACCCCCGGAGAGGGTGTCGGCGGGGCGGCCCAGCTCCAGGTAGCCGAGGCCTACCTGCACCAGGCTGCGCAGCACGCGGGCCAGGGAGCGCTGGTTGGCGAAGAGCTCCAGGGCCTGCTCGGCGGGCATGGCCAGCACCTGGGAGATGTCATGGCCCTGCCAGCGCACGTCGAGCACGCGCTCCCGGTAGCGGCGGCCGCCGCAGTCGTCGCATGGAATCCACACATCCGAGAGAAAGTGCATCTCCACCAGCACTGCGCCGCGGCCCTGGCAGCCGGGGCAGCCTCCGTCGCGGTTGTAGGAGAAGTCCGCCGGGGTGAGGCCCCGTGTCTGGGCGGCGGGCAGGCGGGTGAACAGGCCGCGCAGCGGGCCCAGCAGCTTGGTGTAGGTGGCCGGGCAGGAGCGGGGCGAGCGGCCGATGGGCGCGTGGTCCACCACCACCGCGCGCTGCAGGTCGGGGGGCAGCAGCAGCTCACCGGCCGGCAGGGCGCGGCCCTGGGCGCCGTGCAGGACCTGCCGCAGTCGGGGGGCGAGGGTGTCCATGATCAGGCTGCTCTTGCCCGAGCCGGAGACGCCGGTGACCACGGTGAGGGCGCCGGTGGGCAGGCAAAGGTCCACGCCCTGCAGGTTGTGGCCCCTGGCCTCCATGAGGCGGATGGGTGGCCCCCCGGTGCGGGGCTCGTCGGGTGTGGGCAGGCGCGCTCGACCCGCCAGCCAGGCGCCGGTGATACTGCGCGGATCCGCCGCGATGGCTGCGGGGGTGCCGGCGGCCACCAGCCGCCCCCCCTGGCTACCCGGCCCCGGCCCCAGGTCCAGCACGTGGTCCGCGCGTCGGATGGTGTCGAGATCGTGCTCCACCAGCACCACCGTGTTGCCCAGGTCGCGCAGGCCCTCCAGGGTGTCGAGCAGGCGGCCCACGTCGCGGGGATGCAGGCCGATGGTGGGCTCGTCGAGCACGTACAGGGTGCCCGTGAGGCGGTTGCCCAGCTGCCCGGCCAGCCGGATGCGCTGGGCTTCTCCGCCGGAGAGCGTGTGACCGCGGCGGTCCAGGTTCAGGTAGTCGAGGCCCACGTCGCGCAGGAAGCCCAGCCGCGCGAGCAGCTCGGGGAGCAGCTGCGCGACGATCTGGCGCTCCCGCGGGCTCAGGACCAGGGCTTCGGTCCATGCCAGGGCTCTCCGCACGGTCATGCGGGTGAACTCGGCGATGTCGAGCCCGCCCACCCGCACCCCCAGGGAGGGGGCCTTGAGCCGCCTGCCCTCGCAGCGCGGGCAGGGGTTCCTGGCGTCGGCCTTGGTCTCGCCGCCGCTGCGCGTGACCCCCAGACCGTCGCAGGCCGGGCAGGCGCCCACGTGGCTGTTGAAGGAGAAGTGCCGCGGGGTGGGCTGCTCGGGCAGCACCGCGCCGTGCTCGGGGCACTCGGCGCGCATGGAGAGGGTGAGGGGGGCTCCCTGGCGAGGCAGGAAGGCTGCCCGGTCGCCGCCGTAGCCGTAGGCCAGGCGCAGGGCGTCGGCTGCGCGGTCGGCGGGAGCCCTGGCGGGGTCGAGGCGGTCGATCACCAGGGTGCAGCCGTCGGCCAGCAGGGACAGGGCCTCGGGGCTGTCGAGATCCAGGTCCTGCTGTCCGGTCCATAGGCGCCTGAGCCCGTCGCCAGCGAGCTCTGCCTGGCGGGCAGCGGGATCGGCAGCTGCGGGCAGGGTGGTGACGATGCGTCCGGCGCCGGGGGCCTGCTCCGCGAGCCAGCGCGCTCCCGACGAGGGATCGAGCCCCAGCACGAGGCGCCCGCAGAGGTGGCAGTGGGGCCGGCCGATGCGGGCCCAGAGCAGGCGCAGCAGGTCGTAGACCTCGGTCACCGTGGCCACGGTGGAGCGTGGGTTGTGGGCGGCCTTGCGTTGCTCGATGGCGATGGAGGGAGCGAGCCCTTCGATGGAGTCCACCGGGGCGCGGTCCAGGCGGCCCAGGAAGCGCCGGGCGTAGGTGCTCAGGCTCTCCACGTAGCGGCGCTGGCCTTCGGAGAAGAGGGTGTGCAGCGCCAGGGAGGACTTGCCGGAGCCCGACACGCCGGTGACCACAGTGAGCTTGCCCTGGGGGATGCTGACGTCGATGCCCTGGAGGTTGTGCCGCCTGGCCCCGCGCACGACGATGTCGCGCGCCCCGCGTGTGCCGGCCCGGTAGGGGGCAGGGGCCTGCGCCGCCATGGGCAGCGCGCCCCCCCCCCCCCCCCCCCCGCGCAGGGGGGCCCCCCCCCCCCCTGTGGGGGTGTCGAGGGTGGCGATGACCTCGGGGGTTCCCTCACCCACCAGCTGTCCGCCAGCGTCTCCACCCCCGGGACCCAGGTCGATGACCTGATCGGCCACCTTGATGACGTCGGTGTTGTGCTCGATGATGACGACGGTGTTGCCCGCGCTCACCAGGGCCTGCAGGGCCTCCAGCAGGCGCTCGATGTCGGCGAAGTGCAGGCCCGTGGTGGGCTCGTCCAGCAGGTAGAGGGTGCGCCCCGTGGGCGGGCGCTGCAGCTCGCGCGCCAGCTTGATGCGCTGGGCCTCGCCGCCGGAGAGGGTGGAGGAGGGCTGACCCAGCTCCACGTAGCCCAGGCCCACCTGCTCCAGGGCCGCCAGGGGGCGGTGGATGCTCCGGTGGTTGCGGAAGAACTCCGTGGCTTCGGTGACGCTCATGGCGAGCACGTCGGTGATGGTGCGGCCCCGGTAGCGGATCTGGAGGGTCTCGGGGTTGAAGCGCTTACCGCCGCAGTCCTCGCAGGGCACGTGCACGTCGGCCAGGAACTGCATCTCAAGCACCTGCACACCGGCCCCCTGGCAGGACTCGCAGCGACCGCCGTGCACGTTGAAGGAGAAGCGGCCCGGCTTGTATCCGCGGGCCGCCGACTCGGGCAGGCGCGCGAAGAGCTCGCGGATGCCGGTGAGGGCCCCGGTGTAGGTGGCGGGGTTGGAGCGCGGGGTGCGGCCGATGGGATCCTGGTCGATGCAGATGACCTTGTCGAGGTGCTGCAGGCCCTGGATCCCGCCG
This sequence comes from uncultured Enterobacterales bacterium, assembly GCA_964512185.1. Lineage (GTDB taxonomy): Bacteria > Myxococcota_A > UBA796 > UBA796 > JAFGLY01 > CAZEJJ01. Next base: position 39,188 of record CAZEJJ010000011.1, read on the forward strand.
TGGGCCAGGGGTTCGCGCTGGGCCCCCTGGAGCGCCCTGGCCGCCGCCGGCTCGAGGATGTCCAGCAGCAGGGTGGACTTGCCGGAGCCCGAGACGCCGGTGAGCACGGTGAGGGTGCCCAGACGCAGGGAGACGTCGATGCGCTGCAGGTTATGGGCGCTCGCGCCGCGGATCGCGAGGCGCTCGCCGTTGCCTTCGCGCCGCCTGGAGGGCATGGGGATGGAGCGCTCGCCGCGCAGGTAGCGGGCCGTGAGACAGTCGCTGCGCAGGAAGGCCCCGGGGGCGCCCTGGGAGGTGATCCGGCCACCGGAGCGCCCGGCGCCCGGGCCGATCTCCACCAGCTCGTCGGCGGCGCGCATGGTCTCGGCGTCGTGCTCCACCACCAGCACCGAGTTGCCTCGGTCGCGCAGGCTGAGCAGGGTGTCCAGCAGGCGCCGGTTGTCGCGCGGGTGTAGCCCGATGCTGGGCTCGTCCAGGATGTAGGTGACCCCCTGCAGCCCGCTGCCCACCTGGGCGGCCAGGCGGATGCGCTGCGCCTCGCCGCCCGAGAGGCTGGCGGTGGCTCGATCGATGCCCAGGTAGCCCAGGCCCACGTCGTCGAGGAAGCGCAGGCGGTGCCGCAGCTCTCCCAGGATGGGCTGGCCCAGCGGCCGCTGCGCTTCGTCCAGCTGGATGGCGTCGAAGAAGGCCCGCGCGTCGGCGACGCTCAGGGACACCAGCTCGGGCAGGCTCCTGCCGCGGAAGCTGACCGCGCGCGCCAGGGGGTTGAGGCGGGTGCCCTCGCAGGAGCCGCAGGGGTCGTGTCGCCGGAAAGCCTGCAGGGGCCGGTGGCGGGTGAAGCGCCAGATGCGCCCCAGCATGTGCATGAGGCCGGTCCAGCGGCGGGTGACCTGGCGCCGGCGGCCGCCGCCGGTCTTGATCACCGTGTATTCGAGATCGGCCCCGTGCAGGATGGCCCGCTGGATCTGGGCGGGCTGCTGGCCCCAGGCCAGCTCGGGATCGGCGCTCAGGGCCCGCAGCACCTGGCGCAGCACGCCCTCGTCCACCGTGGTGAGGAAGGGCAGGTGGCCGTGCTTGAAGGCCCGGCAGGCGCTGGCGGTGGGCGCCTGCGGGTCCATGACCAGCTCGGGCTGGAAGGCCTCCAGGTGGCCCAGGCCGTCGCACTCGGGGCAGGCCCCCTGAGGGGTGTTGAAGGAGAAGAGGCGGGGCTCCAGCTCGGGAAGGTAGACATCGTGGTCGGGACAGCCGCGCTCGGTGGCGAAGCTGCGGTGGCGCTCGCCCAGCAGCAGCGTGACGACGCCCTTGCCCATGGCCAGGCCCTTCTCGATGGCCTCCAGCAGGCGACCGCGGCGCTCCGGATCCAGCCGCAGGCGGTCCATCACCACCTCGATGCTGTGCTTCTCGTAGCGAGCCAGGCCGATGGGTTCGTCCAGGCGCCCGAGCTGGCCGTCGATCCGAGCGCGGGTGTAGCCCTCGGCCAGCAGGTCAGCCAGCTCGCGGCGATACTCGCCTTTGCGCTCCTGGACCAGGGGGCCCATGACGATGGTGTCGATGCCAGCGTGCTCCTGGAGCAACCGATCGGCGATGGCCCCGGGGGTGGAGCTGGTGATGGGCTTGGAGCACACCGGGCAGTGGGCGGTGCCCAGGCGCGCCATCCACAGGCGCAGGTGGTCGAGGATCTCCGTGACGGTGCCCACGGTGGAGCGCGGGTTGCGGTTGACGCCTTTTTGATGGATGGCCAGGGTGGGGGAGAGCCCCTCTACACGCTCCACCCTGGGTTTCTCCATCTTGCCCAGGAACTGGCGCGCGTAGGCGGAGAGGGACTCCAGGTACCGGCGCTGTCCTTCCTGGTAGAGGGTGTCGAAGGCCAGCGACGACTTGCCGCTGCCCGACAGCCCGGTGATCACCACCAGCGCGTCACGCCGCAGGTCCACGTCCACACCGCGCAGGTTGTGCTCGCGGGCGCCTCGCACGAGGATGTGGCGGTGGCTGTCGGTCATGATGGAACATATGTCCAGTTGGCGACCCGCGGGCAAGCCGCTCGCGGACAGGAAGTGTCCGCGGTGACCGAAGGGGCTCTCGCGGGCTCAGCTGTGGCGCGGGCCGCGGCTGTTCAGCCAGCGCGCGGCGGCCTGGGCGCCCTTCTCGTGGCCCTTGCTGATCTCGGCCGCCAGCATCTTCTCGATGCGGCCTCCCACCAGGCGGAGCTTCACCTCGATCTCTCCCGTGACCCGCCGCTGGCAGCCCCCAGGGACGGGCTCCACCCAGAATTCTCCGCCCCCCTTGAAGCGATCCGGGGAGATGGGGGGCACGATGTGCCAGTGCAGGTGCATGGCCTCGTCGTCCATGTGCTGCTGCAGCTCGTAGGAGAGGTGGTCGGAGCCGAGCACCCTCTTGACCACGCCGGGCAGATCGCGCTGGGAGGTCCACCGGACCCGCAGCAGCCGGCGACCGTCCCGGCCGGCGCCGGGGGTGTCTTCCAGGATCTCGCGCAGCACCCCTGAGAGGCTGTCGCTGCTGGCCAGGAAGGCGGGATCCTCCAGCAGGTCCCAGAACACCCGGGGGTCGCAGGGGATGAAGTGACGGCTGTCGAGTCGCATAGGTCTCCCTCTCCCGTGGGCGGTGCAGGAGGCTCTGTCAGGATGCTAACCACGCGGGTGAGCTTGTGACGCCCTGTCCGGGCGGGTAGCCTCCCTGGGAACCCAGGGAGGTCCTCCATGGCGTCGCTGCTGCTCGCTCTGCTGGTCCTGCTGCCGATCCCGGCGCGCGGGGAGCTCCCCATGCCCGCCTTTCCCGGCTGCGGGGAGCCCGACCGCGAGGATCTCTGTCCGCAGGACCTGGATGAGACCTGGTGGCTCATCTCCTATGTGCCGCCCGCTGCGCGCGATGGAGTGCGCGAGGCCGAGCTCGAGGTGGGCTCGGGCTGCCACGCCGACTCCGCCTGGCAGACCACGCCGGGCCGCTGGGACGCGCTGATCGCGGTGCTGGACTCGGGCATCGAGTGGGACGAGGACGATCTCAGCTACAAGGTGCGCATCAACTCCGGCGAGCTGCCCCTGCCCCAGCTGGCCGACGGCAGCCAGGCCGAGAGCTACGACCTCGATGGCAACGGGCTGGTCAACCTGGCGGACTGGAGCGAGGATCCGCGGGTGGAGTGGACCGCCGGCGGCGACACCGCCGATCACATGCTGGATCCCTCCGATCTGATCCATACCGCCTGGGGGGAGGACTGGGACGGCCAGGACAACGACGGCAACGGCTACACCGATGACATCGCCGGCTGGGATTTCATGGCCCACGACAACGATCCCTTCAACACCTACGAGCGCGAGGAGTACGGCACCCACGGCACCGGGGTGATGCGCAACATCGGCGCCGAGGGCAACGACGGAGGGGACATCGGGGTCTGCCCGAACTGCGCCATCCTGCCTGTGCGCGTGGGCCACGCCTTCATCTCCGACGCCGCTCGCGTGGCCGAGGCCATCGTCTTCGCCGTGGACTCCGGTGCGGCCGTCATCAACCTGTCCATCGGAGCCCTGTCCCACTCGGCCCAGGTGGACGCCGCCCTCGCCTGGGCCTGGCAGAACGACGTGGTGGTCTCCGCCGCCGCCGGCGACGAGAACAGCTTCCACACCAACTACCCCTCTGTGGCCCCCAACGTGCTGTACGTGCACAGCATCCGCGCCGACAGCCTGGACGAGGACGACAGCGCCTACTCGTACCAGAACTTCTTCAACTGCAACAACTTCGGGCCGCGCACGGTCATGTCGGCCACAGGGCGGGGCTGTGCCACCTCCGCGGCGGCCATGACCTCGGGCTCCGCTGGTCTGCTGGTCTCCGCTGGCCGGGACCAGGGGTTGGACCTGTCCACCAGCGAGCTGAACCAGCTGCTCACCGGGGCGGTCGACGACATCTGGCTCAGCGACGAAGAGCTGGAGATCGCGGGCAGCTATCCATCGGCTGAAGGCTGGGATCCCTTCTATGGCTACGGCAAGCTCAACGTGGCGCGAGCGGTGGAGCGGGTGCTCGGAGGCGAGATCCCACCCGAGGTGGAGATCCACAGCCCTGACTGGTTCGGCTACGTGGACGCCAATGTCACCTCGGAGCTGGTGGTGGAGGGCCGGGTGGCGGCGGACCGGGCCGGGTCATGGAGCTACCGCGTCGAGCTGGGGACGGGCTGGGATCCGCGGGACTGGACCGAGCTCGGCTCCGGCAGCGGCAGTGAGCCCCTGGAAGGGGAGCTGGCGGTGCTGGACCTGGCGGAGCTGCCGCCGGAGGTGCTGGCGCCCGTGGCCCTGCCCACCGTCGACGAGGGCGTCCTCGAGCGGGTGGAGCGGGTGCACGCGCCGGCTCTGACGGTGCGCATCATCGTCCAGGACGACCAGGGCCGTGAGGCCAGCCTGCGGCGCAGCTTCTTCGTGCGCGACGATCCGGATCTGCTCGCTGGTTTTCCGGTGTCGGTGGGCTCCTCGGGCGAGGCCAGCCCCGTGCTGGCCGATCTCGACGGCGACGCCGTGCTGGAGGTGGTGCTGGCCACCTCGGGTGGCGAGGTCCTCGTGCTGCGAGGTGACGGCAGCGCCTTCGAGGGCTTCCCGGTCAGCTCCCAGCCGCCGCCGGAGATGGAGCTGTACGCGGGCAGCGCCGGCTACCAGCAGGGCGCTGTGCCCCCTGGCGCTGGTGACGGCTTCATCGCGGCGCCCGCCGTGGGTGACCTGGACGCTGATGGCACGCCCGAGGTGGTGGCGGCCACCATGGCCGGGGCCCTCTACGCCTGGTCCGAGGGGCAGCTGGTGGATGGCTTCCCGCGCTGGACTCTGGGGCGCGAGCCGGAGGAGTTCGACGGCGACGACGTGTGGGACCGCGGCTACTGGGCGGCGCCAACACTCTACGATCTCGATGATGACGGCACTCTGGAGATCATAGCCGCTTCCATGGACGGGCGGATCTATGTCCTGGACCACCAGGGCCAGGACTGGGGGCCCTACCCGCTGGAGCTCTGCCTGCCGGAGAACTGCGGCGAGCTCGGGGCTCCCATCGTGTGCAGCCCGTCCGTGGGCGATGTGGACGGCGACGGTGACGCCGACATCGCGGTGGGTAGCAACGAGACCGCCGTGGACGGGCGCTTCTCGGTGAGCTTCCTGCTGGACGCCAGCAGCGGCGAGGCGCTGGAGGGCTGGCCGCGCACCACCCAGGGGCTGGTGGGCGAGGCCTCGCTGATCCCCATCGTGGGCGAGGGGCATCCGGCCAGCATCTCCCTGGCGGACCTCGACGGGGACGGCGACCTGGAGCTGGCGGATGCGGTCTTCCTGGCGCACACGCAGCTGCTGCAGCACGACGGGAGCGAGCTGTTCGAGCTGGCCCACTTCCAGGATCAGTACGGGGTGGATGCCAACGTGGACGAGCCATCCCTGGTGCACTTCGCCGAGCACCCCGCCTTCGGCGACCTGACCGGCGATGGGGTGCCTGACCTGGTGCAAGGCGGCGTGGGCACCATGTTCCTGGTGGCGCTGCCGCTGAGCATCCACCGCGAGTATCAGCAGCCGGTGGCAGCCTGGGACGGCACGAGCGGGGCCTTCCTGCGCGGCTGGCCGCGACAGGTGGAGGATCTGCAGTTCTTCATGGCGCCCGCCGTGGCCGACATCAGCGGTGATGGGAAGGCCGAGGCCATCATGGTGAGCGGTGGCTACCTCGTGCACGCCTTCGACGAGGGCGGAGCCAGCCCCGCCGGTTGGCCCAAGTTCACCGGGCAGTGGCTCATCGGCTCACCCGCGGTGGGAGACATCGACGGCGATGGTCGGCTCGACGTGGTGGCCATCACCCGCGGCGGACTCCTGTTCGCCTGGGCCACTGAGGGCCCCGCCAGCGGCGTCGTGGAGTGGGCCTCGGTACACCACGACGCTCGAAACACCGGCAACTACGAGCTGCCGCTGCCGCGGCAGGCCGGTCCCCCCATCCAGGAGCAGCAGCCCTCGGGTTGCTGCCGCTCCGACGGTTCAGCGGACTCGGCCTGGCTCCTGCTGCCGGTCTGGCTGCTGTGGGGACTGGGCCGCTCGCGCGGGCGTCTCTCCGGTCTCTGAGAGCCTTTTGGGAATTATCGCTTTGTGTGTAGGGGATCGTGGGCGTTGAAGCTGCCAGAAGCTGCACACAGCCCCGCCGTTGGTTCACAGGCCAGCGGTGGCTGCTTCTCCGGTGTCGGCGCGCTGTCTTTCTGCGATGTTCACGTTGACAAGCTGAGAACCCAGGGACAAGGCCGCGGATCCAAGGCTATACTCCACCGGAGCCCGCAGGCGGAGGGTGCCCGCCGCGGCTCCAGGCGCTCCGTTTTTTTCGTGTCCGCCCGGTTCCTGGTACAACCAGAAACGACCGCGAAGGAGTAACGCCATGTCACGCACCTCTGTGTTCTTTCTCGCACTCGCCTGTGTCGGCTGTGTCCCCACCGGGACCTACCAGGGTAGGCTGGTGGACGCCATCTCCGGCCAAGCGCTGGCCGACATCAGGCTGCTGGCCAAGTCCGAGCCCATGTCGTCGGATCTCACCTGCCAGATCTTCGAGGCCACCACCGGTCCCGATGGCAGCTTCAGCTTCGAGGGCCTCTGCGGCAGCGACACCTACAACGTCGAGCCCTCCATGAAGTTCATGCTGCTCGACGGCATCGAGCAGATCACCGGTGGAGTCCAGGCCACCACCACCGTGGAGACCAAGGTGTGGCGCGCTCCTGGAGCGGGTGTCTACATCCTCGATGGCGAAGCCATGAAGAAGCAGAGCACGCTGGCCGACGTGGAATCCAAGAACGTGCTCGACTCCGAAGAGCTGGCCTGGTTCCCCACCACGCTCCCCAGCAAGCTCAACAAGGTGGAGCCCGGGCAGTTCCTGATGATCTCGGGCAAGCGCAACGTGGAGAAGCTGCACTTCCTGCCCCTCATCGAGAGCGGCGTCCGCGTCTTCGGCACCTCGGCTGAGAAGGACGAGGACGAAGCCTGGACCTACATCGGCATCCGCTTCGAGAGCGACACCGAGTTCGAGCGCGTGCAGGCCACGCCCGCCGCCGACAAGGTCCTCGAGGTCAAGCAGGGCGACCGCCAGGTGCACTACGTGCCGGGCGATGCCCTCCCCGCGGGCCAGTACGCCCTGTGGGAGACCGAGGGCCGCCGCACCTACATGCTCGAGTTCTCTGGTTAGCTCGCCCCGTTCCCCCAGATGCTGAGCACCACGCTGCGCCCGCGAGCGCGGCGGCGGTGCTCCCAGAGGTAGACCCCCTGCCAGGTGCCCAGGGCGAGCCGCCCGTCCACCACCGGGATGTTCAGCGAGGTGGCGGTCAGCGCGCTGCGCACGTGGGCGGGCATGTCGTCGGGGCCTTCGTCGATGTGCCGGTAGATGGGATCGCCCTCGGGGACCAGGCGCTGGAGGAAGGCCTGCAGATCGCGCTGTACGTCGGGATCGGCGTTTTCCTGGATGGTGAGCGAGGCGGAGGTGTGCCGCACGAACAGGTTGCACATCCCGCTGTGCACTCCGCTGTCGGCCACGGCAGCGGCCACCTGGGCGGTGAAGTCGTGCAGGCCCTGGCGGGCGGCGGGCAGGCGCAGCAGCAGCTGGAACACGTCAGGTCCCGGGGGTGTCGCGGCGGCAGAGCGCGAAGTGGAAGCCGGCGTATTCTCCCTTCTTGAATGCCTTGCCGATGACCACGTGCTGGCTGACGCGGCGCACCACGTCCACCATGTGGCCATAGACCAGCACCGAGATCCCCGCGTCGTTGGGCTTGGGGGGCGGGAACTCCGCGAAGCCGGGCTCCGGGGGCGTGGAGTAGTCGAAGACGAGCTCGCCGGGCTGCTCGGTGGAGCCGGTGACCACGAAGCTTCCGGCTCCCACCAGCCACCTCCAGGGCTGCTGGTTGTAGCCCTTGACCTGTCCCCGGTGCAGGGCCATGGGCTTCTGGAAGTGGCGGAAGGCGGGCGCGGAATTGATGCCCTGGTGGACCACCACCTGCCCTTCGGCGGCGTGCATGGCCGACAGCTCGAGGGTCTGTCCCACCGCCAGCTCGAAGAGGGTGGCCAGCTGGGCCCGCGGGAGGCGCGCCAGCCATGCCAGGCGGGCTTCTTCGCCGGCGGCGTCGAGCGCCGAGCTGAGGGTCGCCAGCTCTGCGTCGGCGGGCAGCGGGATCGGGGTGTCGGACATGGCCCACTCCGGAGGAAGCGTGGTCGCCTGTAGCTAACGCGGCGGGGGGACGAGGATGAGCTCCGCGCTGCCCAATCGCTGGGCTTCGCGGATGCCGAGCCAGCCTCCGTCCACCATGTTGTCCAGGATGCCCTGCAGCCGCGTCCGGTTGGGTCGGCCGTCCAGGTACCACCGCTCGTGGTAGCGCCGCGGGCTGGGGAGCAAGGCGGCCAGGAAGGCGGCCTCCAGGGGGCTCACGCGGGAGGGCCGCTTCATGAAGTAGACCTCGCAGGCTGCGCCGATGCCGTGGATGCCCGGCCCGAATTCCACGACGTTGAGGTAGAGCTCGAGGACCCGCTCCTTGCCGAGGCTGCGATCCAGCTCCACCGCCAGGAGCAGCTCGCGCAGCTTGCGGACCAGGGTCTGTTCGCCATCCAGGAAGAGGTTCTTGGCCAGCTGTTGGCTGATGGTGGAGCCGCCGCGGAGCACCAGGCCGGCCTCGATGTCCGCGTCCAGCGCGGCCTGGATGGCCTCGGGGTCGTAGCCTGCGTGTCGGAAGAAGGCGCTGTCCTCGGCCGCCAGCAGCGCGTGCACCAGGTCGGGGGACACCTGGGACAGCGGCGTCCAGCCGGGGGTGTTGTCGCCGGTGCGGCGCGGGACGCGCTCGCCGTGCTCGTCCAGGACCATGGTGGTGAAGGCTCCCCACTGCAGGTCCAGGCCGGGCTCCACCGCTCCGCTCACCGCCAGGTCCTGGAGGCGGAGCTCGGCGCTGTGGGTGCCCCGCGGGGACCAGCGTGCCGAGGCCCCGATGGTGCCCGAAACGCGCGCCTGGTCCAGCTCCGGTACCAGCGGCTCCAGGGGGACCAGCACCTCCTGGGCCGGGCTGTCGGGCAGCTCGAGCTCCAGCACCGGCAGCCCTCCCTCGTCGATGCGCGCACCCCAGGTGAGGGTGGGCCCCCCCAGGTGGAGCTGGCCCTGCAGCCAGGGTCGCTCCAGGCCGCCGTCGTGACCCGCGAAGGAGCCGCGCAGGCTGAGGTCCGGCAGGCTGTCCGCCGCCAGCAGGGGGTGGTCCAGGCGCAGGCCCCGGCCGGAGATGGAGCCGCCGATCTCGCCGGAATCCACGGACCAGTCCAGGACCAGCTCGAGCGGGCCCTTGAGGGGGGTGTGCACCAGGCTTCGCTGTAGCTCGAGGTGGTAGCCGGCGTCGGCCTGGCGCAGGCGGAGGCCCTCGCCGCTCAGGTCCATGGGGCTGAGGCTGCCGCGCAGCTCTTCGGCAAGCACCAGTCCGCCCACCCGCAGGCGCATGCCCTCGACGCGCGTGATGGCTGCGAGCTGGGCGATGGAGGCCATGCTGGGAGCGGGGGGGCCTCCCGGGGCCTGCGCCTGGCTACCGATGGTGGGGAGCCAGCCCGCGATGTCAAGGTCGACGCCGGACAGCAGCAGGGTCCTGGGCCAGGGGTTCAGCTCGGCCCGGGTCACCTGGAGGCCCGGACAGGTGATCTCTTCCAGGAGCAGCCGCGGGCCGGACCAGGCGCTGGACTCCACCTGGCAGCCGCGCTCGGCGAGCAGGGCGCTGGCCTTGTTCTCCAGGGCCTGGGTGGCCAGGAAGCCGCCCAGGATGGCCATGGCCGCCAGGCCCAGGAGCCAGGGCAGGCTGCGCCGGAGGCGCGAGGAGGGCTCGGCAGGGCTCAAGCGGATCCGCTGTCGTGCGAGCGATCCAGGCCCTTGACCTCCGAGAGGGCGGCGGACTCGGTGGGCTCCGGGGCCAGGATGGTCACCAGGTCGGCCACCGGGAGATCGAGGGCCTGGTTGATGGCCTCCATGGCCGTTGCCACGGCGTCGCTGCCGGGGGCGTCGTTGTCGCAGGTGGGCACGCTCACGTCGCGGCAGGCGCGCACCACGCGGGCTGCCGACAGGGAGTGCAGCGGCTGGGCTGGCAGCCAGGACCCTCCACCATCGGTGGCCACCACGATGCCAGCGGTCTCCAGCATGTCAAGGGCTTCGTCCACGGCCCGGCTGGGTGCCCCCAGCAGCTGGCAGACCTGCAGGGTGGAGACCGGGCCGCCGCCATCCAGGAAGTGGCGGGCCATGCCCACCAGCACCTGGAGGCCGAAGCAGGGATCGGGGCGCCGCCGCCAGATGTCTCCCATGCGCAGGCGGTCGCGTTCTTCGGCCAGCAGGGGCCTGGCGTGGTGCACCACGTAGGCCACCTCGACGCCCAGCAGCACCACCAGCCAGAGCAGGTAGATGTAGAAGAGGAAGACCGGGAACAGAGCGAGACCACCGTAGAGCCGCACCATGGTGTTGGAGGCGCCCAGCAGGGTGGTGTAGGCGCTGAAGCCCACCTTGAGCAGCTCGAACAGGATGGCGCTGATCAGGCCACCGGTGATGGCCGCCCGCCAGCGCACCTCGGTGTGGGGCAGCAGCTTGACCGCCAGCACGAAGGCGCTGGAGGTGAGCGCGACGGGGACAGCCGAGCCCAGGATGCCCGAGGGCAGCGTGGTGCCCAGCGAGGAGGTGGCGGCGAAGCCCGCGGAGAGCAGCAAGGGACCGAGGGTGACCACCGTGTAGAACAGGGTGATGCGCAGCAGCCAACGCCGCCGCTGTCGGACGCGGAAGATGTCGCTGTAGGCCTGCTCCACGCTGGTGTACATCTTGGAGCCCGCCACGAGCACGCCCAGGAAGCCGATGACCCCGAGGGCCTCGAGCTTGACGCCGCCTACGATCTTGTCGAGCCAGGGGCCCACGTCGGTGACCGAACCCGCCAGGATGGTGGTGTACAGGCCGTCTTTGAGCTTGACCGCGACGGTGTCCAGCAGGCCCAGGGGGCCCATCAAGGCGAAGGCCAGGGCCAGCACGGGCACGATGGCGACGAGGGTCCAGTAGCTCAGGGTGGCCGCGCGCACGAAGAGCTGGTCGTTGCGAGCCTGGCGCCACAGGGCGATGCTGCCGTGGATGGAGGTGAGCAACACCCGCTGCCACAGGGGCTTGTAGACGGTGCCCGCCAGTCCCTGGTAGGCGTCCATGATGCGAGACAGAGCGCTCAAGGGATCCTCGCGGTGTGCGGCGCTAGCGCCGGCCGCAGGCGCGGTCCACCGCCTGCTCGTAGCTGAACAGCCCGGCTTCGAAGCCTGCGATTCGTCGCATGGCCGCCTGGTAGGCGGTCTCGGCGGCCTCTTCCAGGCGATGGGCAGCGGCCATGGCCTCAGCGTCCTGGTTGCAGGGGTAGGTCTTGATGCAGTTCTGCATGGAGAGCTGGCCGCGAGCCAGGTCGCGCTCGGCGTCAGCGATGGCCTGGGCGCGGCGGCTGTCCACCCGTGCCCGCTCGGCGCTCAGGGCTCCACGGGCCTGGGTGCACTCCGCCGTCTCCTGCACCTGCACCTCTTGCTGGCCCGGGGCAGGGAGCAGGTCGGGCAGTGGAGCGGGGGTGGTGGCCGGAGGCGGCGTGGGAGGGGTCGTGGCGGCGGCGGGCGCGGGGGCCGGATCGGCGCCCATCAGGTCGCCCAGGCTGGTGCCGCTCGAGGCCGGTTCGTCGTCCACCAGGCCCGGCTCGGGCCCACCACCACAGGCCAGCGCCAGCGCCAGGCTCGTGGTGGCGGTGGCAGCCAGGAAGGGGAACTTGGGGATGCGCAAGGCGGTGGGTCCTCCATCGGCTTGGATCATAGCAGGCCGCGCTGCGGCGGCGAGGTTGCGGGTCGCAGTAGGTTCGGGGTTCTGTCGCCTGCTGAGACTATGGGATCTTCTCTTCCTGCACGGCGCCGGCCGTGAGGGGGGTGTCGAGCACCGTGCCGTAGGTGCGCGGCGGGGGGAGCTGCTGGAGCCGCGCGCCCACCAGCACGCCGGCCACCTGGAAGTCGTAGGCCAGCAAGAAGCCCGCGGGGCCATAGGCCAGGGTCATGTCGCCTTCGGGTGGAGAGAAGCGGAAGCGCTCGGCCTGTACCTCGGAGGAGCCCACCTGCAGCGTGGTGGGACCCAGGGCCACCACCGGGCCCTCGAGGATCGCGCCCGTCTCGGCGGAGAGCAGCTTGAGCTGCTGGACCTGCTGCAGGGTGCGCAGCGCGCGCTCGGGGTCGAAGAGCTCGGGAGAGCTGAGGTCCACCGCCGTGGCCTCGAGGGTCCAGGACTGGGCGCCGGTCTCGTCCACCACCGTGACGTTCCACTGGCCGTCGGAGCCCTGGCGGGCCTGCACTTCGCGCACGCGCCCCGCGGTGTCGAGCGACGCCGAGAAGCTGCGGTCGCCCCCCAGCCGTGCTCCCAGCCGCTGGCGGTAGCGCAGGGTGCCCTTGGCCACTGGCAGCAGCATGTCGGTCCAGCCCTGCAGCAGGCGCAGCTCGCCGGTGGGCGTGGGCAGGTAGGTGATCTGCGCTTCGCGGCTGCCGATGCTGCGATCCTCGGCGAGGATCTGGTAGTCCAGGGGCTGCTCTTCGGCCCGGGCTTCGAGGGGCGCGGCCGCGATCAGCAGCAGGATCGCCGCCGCGATGATGGGCGCCAGGGCGTAGAGGCTGGCTGGAGGCTTGGGATCCACAGGGGCTCCGGGCGGGCAGCAGGGACAGGGTAACAGGCCCGCGTACTGCGGTCTGCCGCCCCCCTGCCAACGTGCTACAGGGGCCGGCCATTCCGCCGGGTCGTCTCCGGCGTGCACTGGAGGCGGCCATGCGCGTGGGTATCTGTGGCTACCCGGGCTCCGGGAAGACCACGGTCTTCCTGGCCCTCGCTCCGGGGGCTCGCCCCAACCGCAAGGGCCTCTCTCTGGGCAGCATCAAGGTGCCCGATGCCCGGGTGGATCGGCTCGCCGCCATCTACAGTCCGCGCAAGACCACCTTCGCCGAGATCGTGTTCGCCGACGTGGGCAGCACAGCTGGCCGCAAGGCGGGCGCGTTTCCGCCGCAGGTGCTGGAGGCCATGCGCAACCTGGACGTGCTGGTGCACGTGGTTCGAGCCTTCGACAACCCCGTCTGCGAGCTGCCCACCGATCTGCAACGAGACCGCAGCCTCTTCGAGGACGAGCTCGTGTTGCTCGACCTCGCGGTCATCGAGCGCCGGGCGGATCGCTGGCGCCGCGAGCAGCGCCGCGGCCCCGAGGTGAAGGTCAACGACCGCTGCCTGGCCCAGCTCGAGGCGGGCGAGCCCCTGCGCGAGCTGGAGCTGGACGAGGCGGCCCGCGAGACCCTGCGCGGTGTCCAGCTGCTCTCCCTCAAGCCTCTCATCTTGCTGCACAACCTCTCAGAGCAGGCCTGGGACGACCAGGAGCAGGCCGCGCTGCGTACCCGGCGGCAGCTCGGTCCCTCCAAGGTGGCCATGGGCCTGTGTGCCCAGCTGGAGGCGGAGCTGAACGAGCTCGATCCCGACGAGCGCCTCGAGATGCTCGAGGCGCTCGGTCTGGAGGAGCCGGCCCGCGACAGCTTCGTGCGCACGGCCTATGGCCTGCTCGATCTGATCTCGTTCCTCACCTACGGCCCCGATGAGTGCCGCGCCTGGCCCATCCGCAGGGGCACGGTGGCGCGGAGAGCCGCCGGCAAGGTGCACAGCGACATCGAGCGGGGGTTCATCCGCGCCGAGGTGTCGGCGCTGGATGACCTGGAGGCCCTGGGCTCCGAGGCGGCGCTCAAGGCGGCAGGCAAGACGCGCCTGGAGGGGCAGGGGTATCCTGTGCGCGACGGAGATCTCATCGTGTTCCGCTTCAACGTGTAGAGCCTGTTCCCATGAAACATGCCCCACTGCTCTTCTTCGCCTCGCTCCTCCTGGCTGCCTGCAGCGGGAGTCAGGACATACCGCCGGTGGTGGGTCTGCGGGTCTACCTGGCCCGGCATGCCGAGAAGGTGGCCGAGAAGGCGAACCCGGCCCTCAGCCCTGCGGGGCGGGCCCGCGCGGATGCCCTCCGGGATCTGCTGCACGACGAGCCCCTCACCGTCGTGTACAGCACCCCCTACAAGCGCACCCGGCAGACCGCGCAGCCCACCGCGACCGACCACGATCTGCCGGTGCTCAGCTACGAGCCCGATGAGCCGCCCGCGCCCGCTCTGTTGGCGGCGGAGTCCGGCACCGCGGCGCTCGTCGTGGGCCACTCCAACACGGTGCCCGATCTGATCAAGGCTCTAGGCGGGTCCCAGGTGTTGCCCATCGGGCACGACGAGTACGGCGATCTCTGGATCCTGCAGCGCCAGGACGGAGAGATCTCAGTGGAGAAGAAGCGCTTCGGGGGTTTCTGATGAGAGCCCTGGGCCTGCTGCTGGCCCTGCTGGCCTGCGGCTGCAGCCTGGCTTGGGACGAGGTGGACTACTGCGACACCGGCGGCTGCGACGAGTGCTCCAGCGACGCCGAGTGTGTGGTGGGCTCCAGCTGCTGCGGGCAGGAGTTCTACTGTATGCACCATGACGAGCAGCTCAGCGTCTGCCAGTTAGGCTGCTACGAACCCCGCCCGCCCGCCTGCCGCTGCGTCGAGGGGCGCTGCGCGTTCCAGGAGCGCGCCCCGGGACTGTGCAGGAAGTCCGCGAGGATACCTCCGTCGCGTGTGATTATTTGGACCTCGTCCATCGCTCGGGATGCCCGCCTGCAAGGGACCGGAAAAGTTGAACATGGTGGGCTGTTTTTGCTTGCCGCGCAGGGCGTTCGCATCTAAAGTGCGGAACGAGCCCGGCAGGATCCTTCTCCGCCGGCAACGTGCCTTCCCCCTGCTTTTATTCGCTGCCGAGTTGTGGCCATGTCCCAGCTGCCGCACCACGCTGAGTTTGTTCGCTCATCACTGAACAGGGTTCTGGTCGACTGGCGGGCCTCCGAGCAGCGCGTGCGCTTCCCGGTGGTCTTCGCCGTAGAGCGCGAGAGCACCCGCATCTGGTCGCTTCGCACCGTGCCGGTCTTCGTCACGCAGCTGGCGGTGGCCCTCAGCATGCCCGCCTCCGATCGGCTCCTGCTGCTCTCCGGTGGCGGCATCGCGGCCGTGTACGCGCGCCGCACGCGCCTGGGCATGCCCCTGGTGCCCGCCACCCTGCTGCCGCGCCTGCAGGCACCGGTGGAGCTGATCCACGTCCGCCGCGGCTGCGCGTCGCGCATCAAGGCGCGCGATCTGCCCACCTCCGTGCTCTCGGATCCCGATCGCGCGGTGCCCGTTGCTTGGGGCAGCCGCTTCGCGCTGTCCATCCAGGACGGCTGCCATGGCGTGATCTACTCCCCCGAGCGCGATCTGCTGCGGCGCTGCCTGCGCAGCTACCTGGTCCATTACCAGCAGTCGGTGCTCGCTCGCGACGCGGTGCTGCCGCCCCTGCCCGATCGGCTCCTGGAGCCGCTGCTCGATCCGCTGCCGCCCGGCACCTATGTCGAGGTCACCTTCGAGCCGGGCTCGCGCTTCTGGACCATGGACCTCAGCCTGCTGGAGGCCGGCTCCGAGCGTCCCCTCGATCAGAGCTGCCGATGGGTCTGCGAGGGAGAAGGCGGGAGCTGGCGCGCCGGTTGGTCCTGGTAGGGGGGCTGTAGGAGCCTGTAGGGCGTACCGAATCTACTGCGGCCACGATCCGCACCCCTCGCGCGCCCTTCGCGGCGCAGCAGGCCACCTGTGTAGCAGCGACATGTTGAGAGGTTGGCTGGAGCGCCGGAGTCCGGCGGAGTACCAGGGGGCATGAGCAGCGCCCGCGAAGAGAGATCTGGCCGCGTCCAAGGAGCCACAGCCCAGCAGCGAGCCGACCAGGACCACCTCCAGGCGCTGCGCGAGGTGCAGGTGAGGCGCGACGCCCCGCGGGCTCTGCTGGTCGCGCTGGGCTGGCTGCTGCTGTTCCTGCTGCTCAGCGCGGCGCTGCTGCGCGGAATGGTGGACACCCGCCAGCTGGCGGTCCTGTGGGAGCAGGCCGCCTGGCCTCCCCTGCTCCTGGCCTTCTTCGTGCTCTTCGGCGGACTGTTCTTCATGGGCCTGCGCTGGAGAGCCCTGCTCCCCGGACGCAGCGGGGTGTCGCGCCTGGGCATCGCCGGCATCTGCGCTGCCGGTCAGCTCATGAACATGGCCCTCCCAGGGCCTGTCGGCGAGCTGGCCCAGGCTGCGCTGGTGCAGCGAAGCTACGGCGTCGATGCGCCCGTGGCGCTGGCGGCCAGCGTGCACGCCCGCTTCGTGGGGGTCACCAGTGGGGCGCTCATCGCGCTGGCGGTGTGGCTGCTGGCGCCGCTGCCCATCCCAGAGTCCGCCCGCCCGCTGGTGTCTGGCGCCGTGATCCTGGTGGCCTTCTGGGGGGGCGTGCTCGCCGCGGTGGCCTTCTGGCCCAGGCTGCTGTTGGTGCCGCTCCGCTTCGGGCTGGACGGGATCTCCCGCTGGCGACCCGGACACCCGCGCGCATGGCTCGAGCGTGGCTTCAGGCTGCTGCTCGGCTTCGCGGAGGCGCTGTCTACCCTCGGCCAGGACCTGGGCTGGCCCCACCTCGCCGCCGCTGGCTACAACCTGCTGGGCGTCGCCTCCATCACCTCGGGCGCCTGGATCGCCTCCTGGGCGCTGGGGCAGCCTGGAGATCCGGCGGGCCTGCTGTTCACCCAGTGCGCGCTCACCGCCGGCGCGGTCATGCTCTTCGCCATGCCCGGCATGCAGGTGGGTTGGGATGCCGGCTTCGCCGCCTTGCTCGTGACCACCGTGGGGCTGCCTGTCGAGCACGCGCTGGCCATCACCGTGATGGTCCGCTGTCAGCAGCTGGTCGTGGCAGGTCTGGGCGCCGCGGTGTTGGCTTGGGCCGTGCGCAGGGAACCGGGATCAGGTGCTGCGGTCCAAGGGGATGCCCCCCGTGAGGGGTCCGGTTAGGTGCGCCGCTGGCCGTACCGATAGGAGAACGAGGCATGCTTGGAAGCACCGTGGTTTTCGCGTTGACGCTGGCGCTTGGTTGTGGCGAGAAGACCCCCCCCGAGCCAGCGGTACAGCCACAGGCCGCCCCGGCGGCAGCCCCTGCACCACAGCCGGCGCCCGCCCCAGAGGAGCCCGCGGCTGCGCCCGTGCCGGTGGCCGAGCCCGCCGCTCCCTCCACCAACGCCGATCTGCAGGTCATGCTCGCCCGCAACGACGGCAGCACCCAGGCCGGTCGCGTCCAGCTGGTGGAGCGCAGCAGCGACTGGTACGCCGAGGCCGTCTGGACCGCTGATCCCGACGATGTCAAGCTCCAGCTGGAGGGCAACGGCACCGAGGTCATGGCCTCCTGGGCCGAGATCAAGAAGATCAGCGTCACCATCGTCAAGGTGTCCGAGAGCAGCGACTGCACCTACGACAGCAACTTCACGCCCTGGCTCTACGACTGCACCCTGCGCAACGAAGGCACCGCCGTCACCACCGATGGTCGCAGCTGGCAGGTCACAGATCGCCACAAGTGGCGGTTCAATTTCGACGATGGCAGCAGCCAGGAGTTCTGGCTCTCCAAGCACCCGGCCCGGGAGCAGGACGCCAACACGGTGGGCTTGGACAGCTCCGGTGAAAACTACGACCTCTACATCACCCTCCAGGATCGGCTCCGTGAAGAGGTGAAGACCATGGTCACCGGGGTTACCGTGTCGGCCCACTAGGACACACGCCGGCCCGGCGCCGGGGTTCACGTCCGCTGCTGTCCTCCTGGTGAACCATGTCCGAGGCTGCGCGCCCGGATCTCATTCTGCGCTTCCGTCGCTGGCTCACCTGGGGGCTGGCCGCCGCCGTCGCGCTGTACCTGGCGGGTTCCATCTACGCGGGGCTGGGCGCCATGGGGTCGGCTCTGGCCACCTTCGCCTGGTGGCTCATGTTGCCGGTGCTGCTGCTGGTGCTCGCCAACTACTTCCTGCGCTTCCTCAAGTGGCACTACTTCGTGGGGCGGCTCGGCGTGCGGGTGCCCTTCTGGGACAACCTGGTCATCTTCGGGGCCGGGCTCGCCATGGTGATCTCCCCGGGCAAGGCGGGCGAGGTGCTCAAGCCCTACCTGCTGCGGGCGCGCACAGGCGCCAACATGGCCACCAGCATCCCGGCCCTGGTGGCGGAGCGGCTCACCGACGGCATCGCCATGCTCATCCTGGCGGGCCTGTCCATCGGCACCTACGCGGGGGACAAGGTGCACTACGTGATCATCCCCGCCGTGGTGGGGGCGGTGGCGCTGGGCGTGCTGGCCAGCAGGACGCTCTCCATGGGCATCCTCCACCTGCTCACCCGCTTTCCAGTGCTGGACCGCGTGGGTCACAAGCTCGAAGAGATGTACCTGGCCATGCGCACCTGCCTGGCGCCGGTGCCCCTGATCATGGCGGTGCTCATCTCCGTGCTCGCCTGGTGGGCCGAGTGCGTCGCCTACTGGCTGATCTTCAAGGGCTTCGGTGTGGCCGCCACCCTCGACGTGTCCACCTTCCTCTACGCCTTCGCCACCGTGGCCGGAGGGGCCATGCCCGGAGGGCTGGGCGTGGCCGACGGAGCTCTGGGCGCAGGAGCTCTCACCCTGGTCCCCGGCATCGACGAAGCGCAGGCGGTGGCGAGCGCCCTGCTGGTGCGCGTGACCACCTTGTGGTTCGGTGTCGGGCTGGGGGCGCTGGCCCTGGTGCGAGCCGGACGCCTGCTGGACGGGGTCATCGCCCCACCCGTGGAACCCGCCGCCGGCCAGGAGCCTGCGTCGCGTACCGGTTCCAGTGCCTGACGCGCTGCACGCCCATCTACGCGCCCCGCTCGCGCCGCCGACCTGGAGTATCCCGTGTACCTCGCCGCCTGTGTACAGCTGAGATCAACGGCCGACGTGGCCCGCAACCTGGTCACCATGGAGAAGCTCGTGCGCAGGGCAGCGGGCTACGGCGCGAGCCTGGTGGTCACGCCGGAGAACACGCCCTACCTCGGGCCCTGGGCCCGAAGGGCCAGCCTCGCCGAGCCCCTGCACGGTCCCATGGCCCGCGGGCTCGGGGCCCTGGCGCGCCAGCTGGGCATCCACCTGCTGGTGGGCAGCTTTCCCGAGCAGGCGCTGCTCGAGAGCGGCAGGCCCGACCCCGAGCGCAGCTACAACACCTCGCTGCTGTTCAGCCCCGACGGCAGCCTTGTGGCGTCCTACCGCAAGATCCACCTCTTCGATGTGGCCGTGCCCCACGGCATCACCATCGAGGAGTCCAGCACCACCGTGGCTGGCAGCGAGCTGGTGGTGGGCGACACTCCCCTGGGGCGCGTGGGCCTGTCCATCTGCTACGACCTGCGCTTTCCCGAGCTCTATCGGGGCCTGGTGGAGCGTGGGGCCGAGCTGATCACCATCCCCTCAGCCTTCACCCTCATGACCGGAAAGGACCACTGGCACGCGCTGGTGAGGGCGCGCGCCGTTGAGACCCAGGCCTGGGTGCTCGCCCCCGGACAGTGGGGGGAGCATGGCGACGAGGGCCTGCGCCACAGCTACGGCCACTCGATCATCGTCGATCCCTGGGGCACGGTGGTGGCTGAGTGCTCCGACGGCGAGGGCCTGTGCCTGGCCGAGGTGGATCTCGCCCGGGTCGCGGCCACGCGCCGGGGCATGCCCCTGGGGCTGCACCGCAGGCTCTGAGGTTCAGCCGGTGGGCAGGCGCAGGGCGCGCTTGACCAGGGCCTCGTACAGGCGCCAGGGCAGCAGCCGCGCCGCCAGCAGCTCGGCCTGGGCGCTGGCCGTGGGCACCAGGCGCAGGGGCGGACGGGACATGTGCAAGGCCTGGAGGACGGTGCGCACGCTGCTGGCCACGGGGGCGGCCTTGCGGTGGCTCTCGCCGTGCAGCTGGTCCAGGCGGCGCGTGATGGCCCCGTAGACGCCCCGGCCCACGGCCGCGCCCCGCAGGCGGGAGCTGTGGAACGCGGTGCGTGTGAGCCCCGGTTCGACGAGGACGACGGTCACACCCAGCGGTGCCAGCTCGTGGCGCAGGGCTTCGGCCCAGCCCTCGAGGGCGAATTTGGAGGCGTTGTAGGCGGAGGAGCCCGGGGCGGCCCGTCGGCCTGCGATGGAGCCCACCACCACCAGCCGACCGCGGCCGCGGCGCAAGGGGGGCAGGGCTCCGCGGGCACAGGCGAGCGTGCCGAAGAAGTTGACCTCCATCTGGGTGCGGATCTCGGCCGGCGAGAGATCCTCGAAGCAGCCGTACAGGCCGTAGCCGGCGTTGGCCACCAGGGCGTCCAGCCGGCCGTGGCGGTGGGCCGCGGCGGCCACGGCGGCTTCGGCGGCCGCGCCGTCGGAGAGATCAGCGTGGACCAGCTCGACGCCTGCGCGTTCGAGCGCCCCTCGACCCCGGTCGCTCCGGAGCGTGCCCACCACCCGCCAGCCGCGCTCGGCCAGGGCGAGCGCGCAGTGGTGGCCGATGCCGCTGCTGCAGCCGGTGACCATGACCACTCGTCGCCGGGGATCCGCAGCCATCACTCCCCCCAGATCTCGCGCGCCTTGCGCTCGATCTCCTGGTGGGCCCGCACCATGGTGTCGTCCAGGGCTGGTGTGCCCCGGATGTCCGGATCCAGCTCCACCTTGCGATCCAGGGCGCGGGTGATGCCGCCGTCCTCGATCCACAGGCGGAGCTCCCCCAGGTTGCGGCCCTGGTGGGTGGACTTGACCCAGGTGGCCTCGCCCACGTGGAAGGGCGGGACGCTCTCGGAGTGGTGGTGGGTGTCGATGACCACGGTGATCTCGGGGTGATCCTGGGCCAGAGCGCGCGCCTCGGGGATGGCCTGGAAGGCCAGCAGCACCACCATGTCAACCTGCCCTTCCATCTCTGCCAGCACCCGCTCCGCCGCCGGCAGCGGTGGCTCCACGATGTACTCGGGGGTGGGCACGAAGCTGACCCCTGGAGTGGACAGGCCCGTGATGCCCACCCGGAGATCGCCTGCCTGCACGAGCCTCCAGCGCTCGGGTTGCGGCACGTCGTGGCCTTCGCGGGCCTGGATGTTGGCGCTCACCAGGGGCAGCTCGGCCAGCTCTCCGCCCAGCTCCACCAGGCCGGGGAGGTCGGTGTAGCCGAGGTTCAGGGCATCCCATGGCAGCTGCTGCAGCCCGCGGACCATCCAGCCGTTCATCAGCGGTACGTCGCCCCGGAGCCCACCCCCGAGGCCGATGGCATCTTCGAGCCAGTAGCCGCCGTTGAGCAGCAGGCTGGGTGTGCCGGGGTTGGCCTCGCTGGAGGCGGCGACGTAGGTGGCCAGCCGGGGGAGCCCTCCGCGGGGCTCCTTGGGGCAGCCGCAGGGCTCGAGGGAACCCTGCAGCTCGCCGGTGTAGAAGAGCGCCAGCCGCGCGTCGTCCACCGCCAGCCGCGACTGCAGGCTGCCCGTGGTGGCGCGCTCACCCTGGAGGGCGGCGGTGGATCCGTGCACGGGCAGGGTCGCGGGGGGCTGCCTGGCTGGACAGCCCGCCAGCGCGAGGGTGGTGGCGATGGTGAGCGCGAAGGGCCGCTGCACAGGGGCTCCCGGGCTTGCTTGGCTCCCATGAGCCTAACCGCCGCGAGGCCCGGCGCAGCGTGGTCCGCGGGGAGGGAATACAGGGAGGCCGTCTCCAGGGAGCTGCATGAAGCGTGTCCTGCCATGGTTGCTGCTCGCCTGCACGGTGGCCTACGCGGTACAGGCCCTGGGGCCCTGGCGCGAGCGCACCTGGCGCGCCCGCAGCGGCCGCGACTTCGCGAGCTTCTACTACGCCGTGCACAGCGCCGCCGGTGGGCTGGATCCCTACGACAGCCGGGTGCTGTCGCGCCGGGCTCGCCAGGACGGCACCCGCAAGGGGGGCGTGCATCCCTTTTTCTACCCGCCGCCCTTCCTCCTGGTCTTCGCCTGGGTGCTGCCTCTCACCCTGCGCAGCGCGTTCCACGCCCTGTACTGGGCGGACCACCTCTTCCTGCTGGCGGTGCTGCTCTCCCTCTGGCGCTGGACACCGCGTCCCGCCGCCCTGCTGGTGCTGGCGGTGATGGCTGTCAGCTTCAGCCCCATCCCGGACAACGACTGGATGGGCCAGGTCAACCTGCTGGTGTTGGCCTGCGTTGTCCCTGGCCTGCTGCTGGCGGAGCGGGGGCACGAGCGCTGGGGCGGCGCGCTGGTGGGGCTGGCCTGCATGCTGAAGATGAGCCCGGCCCTGCTGGTGGCCTGGTGGCTGCTGCATCGTCGCTGGAACGCGGTGGGCGCGGCGGTGGCAGCGGGCCTGGGCCTGAGCCTGCTGGCCCTGCCCCTGGCAGACGCGGAGCTGCAGTGGCGCTTCTACACCGAGGTGCTCCCGGGCTTCGGCCAGGGCAGCTACCACGGGCTCACGGTGCCCATCGACCTGCCCCACAACCACAGCATCCCTTCGCTGCTGCACGAGATTCTGGGGGGCGGCACCAAGACCTCGCTGGGCCCCCTGGCCCGTGGCATCTCGCGCCTGGTGGGTCTGCTCCTGCTGGGCGGTCTGGCCTGGCGCTTCCGCCGTCGTCCCGGCGATCCCACCAGCGCCCTCTGCCAGGCCGGCGCGGTGGTGGTGCTGATGCTCGTGCTGCCCGTGTACAGCTACGAACACCACATGGTCTGGATGATCCTGCCCTACGCCGCCGCCGCGGCGGCCCTCGCCTCGGGCAGGCTGGGCCGCGGCTGGTGGTGGGTGCTGGTGTCCTGCTACCTGGTGCAGGCGCTGCCGCTGGACTGGCTCAAGGAGATCTACAAGGGACTCGATGCCCTCGGATCGCTCCGCCAGCCGGTGTACTACGCGCTGCGGGAGTCCAAGTTCATCGCGGCGCTGATCACCGGCCTGGCCTGCCTGCTGGCCGCGGGGAGACCGGGCGCGGTGCCGCCCCGCGAGGATCCCGTTGGCTGACCTGCTGCAGGCCGTCACGGCGGCCCCCTGGCCGCTGCTGCTGCTGCCGCTGCTGGCCCGGTTGGTGCCCGGAGGCAGCGGTGGGCGTGAACCCTGGGACGCCAGGGTGGATCTCCCCTTGCTGTTGGTGGCGGGGCTGGTGGGTTGCGCTGTGTTCACGGGCTGGCAGGTGGAGCCCTACACTCGCCTCGCCCCGCTGACCGCGGCGGACTTCCAGCAGTACTGCGAGCTCGTGGTGCGGGTCGCGGCCGGGGAGCTGCACGACTACTCGCTGCCCCGCTCGCCGGTGGCCGCCTGGCCGCCGGCCGTGGTGGCCCACCGCCTGGGGGTCATCGACGCGCTGGCGCTCTACGGGCTGCTGGGCACCGCCGCCATGTTGATGGCCCTGTTCGTCTGGGGGCGCGTGCTGCACGGTCGGCTGGCGGGGCTGGTGGCCGTGGTGCTGGCGGGCGCGCTGGGACCCCTGGTGGTGCTGAGCCGCGACCTGGGCTTCTACCCGGTGCTGGTGGCGGCGGTGGCCTGGTGTGCGGCGGGGGCCGCGGCCTGCATCTGCTTCCGGGGACCGGCTCCGGCGCTGTTGGCGGGTTCAGCGGCGGCGGTGGTGCTGCTGCTGGATGTGCGGGGGCTGCTCTGGGCTCTGCCCCTGGCCGCTCTGGCCCTGGTGGCGGCGGTGCTGCGCGCGCGGCATCGCCAGGGCGCGTCGCTGCGGGTCGCGCTGGTCCTGGCGCCGCTGCTGCTCTCCTGGGGCATCGCGCGGCAGGCCATCCCGGGGTCCATGCCCAGCCTGGAGTTCCAGACATGGATCTACCTGGAGCAGGCGGTGCGCTCGGGTGGCGTGGAGGCTCGTTGGCGTTCCAGTGAGGTGGGCGCTGGTCAGCCGCCGCAGGGGTTCCTGTGGGGCCACGGCTCGGCGCGCGAGCTGGCGGCCAGCGCCGCGGGTCTGGCCCGGCTGTCCGCCAGCGCTCCGCCAGAGCTGCGCCGCGCTCCGTCGGTGCGGCGGGCGCGCGAGCAGCAGCTGCTGCCGTGGGCTCTCCCATCGGCGCTGGGGCTGGGCCTCGCCCTGCTGGGCCTCGCCCGTCGCTGGGAGCGCGCGCTGGCCCTCGCGCTGACGGTGGCTCCCTTCGGCGCCATGATGGTCGCGGCGGCGGTGACCCTGCCCCAGGCGCGCTACCTGGCCTCCGCGCTGGTGGCCTTGCCCCTCGTGCTGGGGGTGGCGGTGGCGGCGCTGGCCCAGAACCCGTCACCCTGGCGAGGCCTCTCGTCGGGATCGCCACCCCGACCCTGGCGCAGCTTGGCATTGCTCGCGGCCCTGTTGGCCGCCGTCACGGGCCTGCTGCCCGGCTGGCTGGCACCCGACGCGCCCTGGCGGACACTCGACCTGGTGCAAGGGGAACCTCGGGCCACCATCCAGCTGGTGCGCGCCGGAGGTGGGCGCCACGGGGGCTACTGCGCCAGAGCGCTGGACCTGGAACGCCAGCGCTACCCCTGGTGGCCATCGCGCCTGTACGACTGGCCGGAGCGGTGACGCGCTGGCGGAGGTTGGGGAGCCGCTGAACCGCTCCCCTACGATTGTTTGCGGGCGTAGAGCAGCGCCTCGGCGGCGCGCTCCGCCTGCAGGCTGGTGGCGGTGTCTCCCAGGTCGATCACCTGCTTGGCCAGCCTGAGGGCCACGGGGTCGCGCTTGGCGACGCGCCTGGCCCAGGCCCGGGCCTCGGCCCTGGCGTCGGGCACCACGGCGGACAGCAGGCCCCAGTCCACCGCGACCCGGGCGTCGATCTCGCGCCCGCCCAGGATCATCTCCTTGGCCCGCGCGGCACCCACCAGCCGCACCAGGCGCGTGCAGCCGCCCGCCGAGGGGATCAGGCCGAGGGCGGTCTCGGGCAGGCTGAAGCGTGCCGCCGGGCTGCCCAGGCGTAGATCGCAGGCCATGGCCAGCTCGAATCCGCCCGCGACGGCCGCGCCGTGGATGGCGGCCACCGAGACGATGGGGGCGCGGGCCAGGCGATCAAAGAGGGCCTGGGAGCGCAGGTCCAGGGCGTCGAGGGGGCTGGCCTGGCCCATCTGTACGAGGTCGGCGCCGCCGCAGAACGCCCCCGTGCCTGCGGCCTCGATGACCAGCGCGCGCACCTGCTCGTCCGCCAGCGCGCTGTCGAGGGCGAGCTCGAAGGCGTCGAGGGTGGCGTCGTCGTAGGCATTGGCCCGCTGCGGGCGATCCAGCACGAGGCAGGCCAGGGGGCCATCGCGGTCGATGCGAACGGTCATGGGCGGCTCCGCGACCGGGGAACCTGGGCAGGATATCACCACCATGCTGACCGCGCGGTCCACCAGGGCCGCCCAGCGGGGAGCGAGGCGATTCATGGCCGGCCGATTCTCCATAGTCGTGGTCACGGGCAAGAGCGGCGCCGGCAAGCAGCCGCGCATCGACGTGCTCTGCGAGGCCTTCGGGCTGCAGCAGCTCTCCACCGGCAGCATCTTCCGCCGCTACCTCGCGGTCTTCCGGCAGGTGGAGGCCGGCGTCGATGCCGAGTCCTGCTGGCGCGGGCCGGGCTTCGCCTCCGACGCGGAGATCCTCGCCGCCCTCGCGCCTTCGTGCCGCGCCGCGGGCGTGGATCCCGCGTCAGCCCTGCTGGGTCTCAAGACGGCCCGTTACCTGGACAGCGGACACTTCGTGCCCGATGGAATCACCGATGCCTTGCTGGAGGGAGCCTTCCGGGCCGCCGGCAGCGGCGGGCTGGTGCTGGACGGCTACCCGCGCTCCCCCGACCAGTCCCGCTTCCTGCTGGATCTCGTCGAGCGTACGGGCGCCCGGCTGGACCTCTTGCTGGTGGTGGAGAACGAGGACGAGCTGATCCTCGCGCGCACGGTGGGTCGCCGTATCTGCTCCGATCGCGGCTGCTCCAAGGTCTTTCACCTGCGCCACAAGCCCCCCCGCGAGGGCGGCTTCTGTACGGCCTGCGGTGCGCCCGTCGAGCAGCGCAGCGACGACACCGAAGAGCGGATCCGCACGCGGCTGGCCGAATTCCAGGCCAAGGCGCTGCCCGCCATCCGGGTCCTGGAGCAGGCGAAGATCCCCACGGTATCGGTCTCGGGCAACCTGCCGGTGTTCACCGACGAGGCCGTGCGCGAGAGCGTGACGAGTGCGCTGGCGCCCCTGCTCGCCTGACCGATCCCGCGGCGTTCACGTGGCTCCGGGGATACGCTTGTCGCAGGAGGATCCGCGTGGAAGTGGTGGTTCGCGACAGCCTCGAGCCCTGTGCCTACCTGGAGGAACAGACGGCCCGCCTGCCCATGCGCTGGCAGCTGGTCCCCCTGCTGGGCGAAGGCTTCGATGCCTCCCTCGCGCTCGGAGATCGCCGCGTGGGCAAGGCCCTGTACCGGCCCAGCTGTCCCGGCTGCCAGGCCTGCGAGGCCATCCGCATCCCCGTGGATGAATTCCAACCCTCGCGCACCCAGCGCCGTGTCTGGAGGCGCGGGGTGGAGCGCTTCACCGTGGAGCTGGGAAAGCCCCTGGTTACCCGCGAGCACCTGCGGCTCTTCAACCGGCACAAGCGCGAGCGGGGCCTGGCCCGCCGGGAGGGCGGCATGTCCGCTCGGGCCTACGCGGGGTGGCTGGTGGAGACCTGTGCCGAGTCCCGGGAGCTGCGCTACCGGGTGGATGGCGAGCTGGCAGCGGTGGCCATCGTGGATCTGGGGTCCAGGGACGCTTCGGCGGTCTACACCTTCTTCGATCCTGCCCTGGAGGCCCTGTCGCCGGGGGTCTTTTCGGTGCTCTGGCAGCTGGACTGGGCCAGGCGCGAAGGGCTGCGCTTCCTCTACCTGGGCCTCTACGTGGAGCGAAACCGCCACATGGTCTACAAGGCCCGCTACCGGCCCCACGAGCGCCTGGTACCCGGACCCGAAGGCGCCCGCTGGCGGCGCTTCGAGAGGTAGTCAGGGCAGGATGAGCACGTCTGTGCGCATGTCCGTGGGTAGGCGGGCGCGGAAGGCCTCGTTGTCCTCGTCGTCGAAGGCGATGCAGCCCCAGGTCCAGTCGCTCCAGCTGCCGCCGCCGTGGAAGAGGATCTGGCCCCCAAGCCGTGTGTCCTGGGGAGGCTTCTGGTGGGCGCTCACCGCCTGCTCCACGGCTCGCAGCTGGCTTCCGTCCACCAGCCCCGCCGCCAGGCCCGCCTCGGCGTCCGCCACCGCCGGGTAGTGCACGGCCACCGCGGGCGCGAAGCTGGACCAGGGCTTGTCCGAGCTGCCGTACCAACCCTCGGGCGTGCGGCGATCGCCTCGCCGGCGCTTGGGTCCCGGAGGGTAGCTGCCGCTGGAGTCCACGCCCAGGGCCACGCGCCAGCAGGCGGGATCGCCCTGGGCGGAGCGCGCCAGCTCCCCGCCTTCGAACACCATGCTCCGGCGCGCCTGCTTGAGCACCACCACCAGGTGCTGGCCCTGCAGGCGAGGATCGGCGGCGTCGAACAGGGGCGAGCCCGGCAGCCGCTCCACCCGCAGCGGGCAGCCCTCCAGCGGAGCCGGTGGGGGTGGGGACTCCGCCTCCTGGGCGTGGCTCTGTCCGCAGAAGAGCAGGCTGAGCAGAAGCGGTACGATCGAGGGCAGAGCTGCGGCGTCCACGGCGCCTCCCGGGCCTTGTCATCCGCTGCTGACACCGCCCTCCGCAGGCCGGTTCCCTCTGTGGAGGCTGCTCGATAGATCGGCCGGCGAGGTCCCATGGACCCTGCGCCGAGCATGGACTATGCTGTAGCGCGGTGCGGACAAGTACCCGGAGGTCCCATGCGGTCCACGCTTCACGCTCCCATCAGCCCCCTGCTGGCGCTGGTCGCCTGTCTCGGCTTCGCCTGCACCCTGGGCAGCGACACCATCATCGGTCCCGACGGAACCGAAGAGGAGGTCCCCTCCGGGTCGCCTCAGCTGTCCATCAACATCACCGTGATGGACTTCGGCGATGTGTCGTATGGGCAGAGCTACAGCGAGTCTCTGCACGTAGAAAACGTGGGCGGCGACGACCTGGTGCTCAGCGCCATCACGGCCACCGATCCCTTCTCGGCCAACTACGCCAGCGACGTCACCGTCACGCCGGGCGGCTCCACCACCCTGGTGGTGCGCTACCAGCCCGTGGAGTACGCGGAGCACGAGGGCAGCTTCAGCCTCAGCTGGAACGCCGACGAAGACGACACCGCCGTCGACGCCGGCTACTGGGAGATCCCTCTGTACGGCTCGGTCATCACCGACGAGGACGGCGACGGCCACGACAGCCTGGACGCCGGCGGCGACGACTGCGACGATGCCGACGACGGCACCTACCCCGGGGCCGCCGAGACCTGGTACGACGGCACCGACCAGGACTGCCTCGAAGATGATGACTACGACCAGGACGGAGACGGCTACCAGGTGTCCGCCTACCAGCCTGAGTGGAGCTCCGGGGGCGGTGACTGCAACGACGCCAACGCCGAGGTGTACCCCGGGGCGCCCGACTACTGGTACGACAACCTCGACTCCAACTGCGACGAGTCCGATGACTGGGACCAGGACGGCGACGGCTACCGCACCACCCTGGGCGACGAGGGCACCGACTGCGACGACGAGAACTCTGCGGTCAACCCAGGCGCCGAAGAAGACGACACCAACGGCATCGACGACGACTGCGACGGCCGCGTCGACGAGACCTAGAGCAGGCGACAGAACAGGTCGCCGACAGGCGGCCGCCCCGAATCGTAGCGAGGGCCAGCAGGCGCTCAGCGAGGCCGGTTCTGCGCAGTAGTGGGCGAGGGAGGCGTGCTTTCAGCACGTTGACCGAGAGCGCTGCAAGCAGGGACGGCCGCAGTCGCGACTGCTGGGCCGCAGTAGGTTCGGGGTTCTGTCGCCTGCTCCTAGCTGAGCAGCCCCGGTAGCCCCAGCACCATCGCCCGGGTGAGCTCCTCGCCCCACAGCAGCGCCGCCAGCGCGCCCATGGCCAGGAAGGGGCCGAAGGGGATGGCGGTGCGCAGGCCTCGGCCGCGGCCGATGATGCTGGCGATGCCCACCGCGCTGCCGCTGATGCTGGCCAGCAGGATGACCAGGAAGAGCGCGGGGAAGGCCCCCAGGAAGCTGCCGATCATGGCCAGCAGCTTGACGTCTCCGAAGCCGATGCCCTCTTCGCGGCGGATGAGCCAGTACAGCCCCGCGATGGCCAGCAGGAAGCCGCCCCCCACCAGGGCTCCCACCAGCGACTGCTGCCAGGTGGGGCCCAGCCCCGGCTGCAGCCAGTTCAGCCCCAGGGCACCCAGCACGCCCACGGGCACGGCGTAGATGCTGAACTCGTCGGGGATGATGTAGTGCTTGAGATCCACAAAGGTGAGCCCCACCAGCATGGCCACGAAGGTGGCGTAGTAGGCGTACATGGCCAGGTGGGCCGCGTCGAGCTGGTCGGGGGTGGGGATGAGGCGGCGCCAGAGCAGCAACAGCAGCACGCCGGTGCAGGCCTCGATCAGGGGGTAGGTGGCCGGGATCGGGCTGGCGCAGGAGCGGCAGCGCGCCCGCAGCAGCAGCCAGCTGAGCACGGGGATGTTGTCGTACCAGCGTATGCTCGAGCCGCAGCGCGGGCAGTGGCTGGGGGGCGAGACCACCGAGCGGTCCTCGGGCATGCGTGCGATGCAGACGTTGAGGAAGCTGCCGATGCACAGCCCGAGGATCAGGACGAAGACCTGCAGCGCGATCCAGAAGCTCATGGGCGGTACTCCTGCAGGGCGAGGCAGACCCGCTCCAGCTCGCGGTCACCCAGCTCGGCGTGGCAGGGCAGGGAGAGGCTCTCGCGACACCAGGCGTCGGCTCGGGGGCATGGGGCCTGGGGGGCCAGCGCGGGCTGCGCCGAGAGGGGCCGGGGGTAGTAGATGGCCGAGTGGATGCCGCGCTGGGCCAGGTGGCGGACCAACTCGTCGCGGCTGGCGCAGCGCAGCACGAAGTGGTGGAGCGGGTCGCCGGGGCTGCGCTGCACGCGCCGGATCGAGGCGGGCGACGCGGACTCGTACGCGCGGGCGATGGCCTGGCGGCGGGCGATCCGGCGCGGGAGGTCGTCGAGGTGGACCAACAGGATGGCGGCCTGGAGGGGATCGAGGCGGCTGTTTCCGCCCACCTGGCCGGCGACGCGGCGGTGCAGGTGAGGCTCGCCTGGCACCGCCCCGTGAGCGCCCAGCGCTCGGATCTGCTCGGCCAGCTGAGGGTCGTCGGTGGCCACCAGGCCCGCGTCCCCCGCGGCTCCCAGGGTCTTGGTGGGGTAGAAGCTGGCCGCGGTGAGCACGCCCAGCCGGGCGATAGGCTGCTGGCCGATGGCCTGGGCGGAGTCTTCCACCAGGGGCACGGGCAGGCCGGGATCGGGACAGGTCATGCCGAACAGGTGCACGGGGATGGCCGCGCGTGTGCTGGAGCCCAGCGCCTCGCTGGCGGCCCGCGGGTCCATCAGGGGCTGGTCCGGGAGCACGTCCACCACTCGCGCCGGGGGCCCCCCCCCGGCCCCCGCCCCGGCGGGGGGGCAGAAGGACCGGGCCGGGGCCCTGCCCCCGGCGCCCCGGCCCCCCCCCCCCCCCAGCCCCCC
>CAZEJJ010000012.1:0-69161 GCA_964512185.1 uncultured Enterobacterales bacterium
AGTGCATACCTCATCCGCTGCGCGGCCCGATCCGATGGCGGCTGCGGGCCCGGCTTGCATCGACGACATTGACGTGCTGAAAGCACGCCTTCAGCCGACGATACTGCGCCGGACCCCCATCCGCGGTCGCCTCGAGCCGCTCGCCAGGATTCGGCACCGGCGTCACGGATCCCTGCGTTCGCAGCGTCCGCGCCGCCTATTCCCTACAGGCTCCTAGCAGGTCGCCGTCACCCAGGATCCCCCCGCTGCCGAGGAGTGCCCGTGACCACGCTTCCCCGTCCGATCACCTCCGCTGACCTCCTCACCCAGGCCCGCGCCTCCAGCCCCTGTCCCTCCCCCGATGGCCGCCGGCTGGTCTTCACGGTCAAGAAGCCCGACCTGGACAAGAACGCTAACGACACCCAGCTCTGGGAGCTGCCGCTGCCGGCGGGCGAGCCCCGCTGCCTGACCAACGCAGGCAGCGTCAACTGCGAGCCCGCGTTCTCTCCCGATGGAACGCAGCTGGCCTTCACCTCGAACCGCGATGGTGAACGCCAGGTCTGGCTGCTCCCGCTCGAAGGCGGCGAGGCTCGACAGCTCACGCGGCTGCCCGGCGGCGCCTGGCGGCCGGTGTGGTTCCCAGACGGCCGCCGCCTGCTGGTCATCTCCTCGGTGTTCGCCGACGCCAGCGCCGACGACGACGTGAAGAAGCGCATCGAGCAGGCCGCGGCCGACAAGGCCAGCGGGCGGGTCATCGACGGGCTCATGTACCGGCACTGGGACAGCTGGCGTGATGATCGCGTGGATCACCTGTTCGTGGTGGACAGCGCCACTGGCCAGGGGCGGGATCTGACGCCTGGCCCCTGGCCGGTGCCGCCCCTGTCCCTCTCGGGCCCCCCCGACTACGCCGTCGCCCCCAGCGGAGAGACCGTCTGCTTCGTCTCCCTGCGCGACGCCGAGCTGGCCCGTTCCACCAACCTGAACCTCTGGCTGGTGCCCGCCGACGGCTCGGCGCCTCCGCGACGCGCCAGCCCCGGCGATGGCTGCAACATCTTCCCCGCCTACTCCCCCTGTGGCCGCTACCTCGCTTTCTGTGCCATGGAGCGCGCCGGCTACGAAGCCGACCGCCTTAGCCTGGTCTGCCTGGACCTCGAGACCAGCCAGCTGCGAGAGCTCTGCGCCGACTTCGACCGCATGGTGATGGCACCGCAGTGGTCCCCCGATGGGCGCTGGATCTTCTTCCACGCCGAGGACCAGGCCCAGGTCCGGCTCTGGAGGGTCTCCACCGAGGGGGGCCAGCCCCAGGCCCTCACCACCGGCGCCACCGACCGCAGCCCAGCGCTCTCTGCCGATGGCAGCACCCTGTACTTCGAGCGGCAGAGCATGCGGTCGCCACCGGAGATCTGGAGCGTGCCCGGCGGCGGCGGCCAGCCCACTCAGCTCACCCGTCTCAACACCGAGCAGCTGGGCGACCTCGACCTGACCGAGGTGGAGGACTTCCGCTACGAGGGCGCCCGGGGAGCGAGCTGTCACGGCATGCTGCTGCGCCCTCCCGGCTTCGATCCCGCCCAACGCTACCCGGTGGTCTTCTTGATCCATGGCGGTCCGCAGGGCGCCTTCCTGCGCGACTTCCACGAGCGCTGGAACGCACCCTTGTTCGCGGCTCCAGGCTACGTGGTGGTGCTGCTCAACCCCCGGGGAAGCACCGGCTTCGGGCAGGACTTCACCGACGCCATCCTCGGCGAGTGGGGCGGAGCCTGCTTCGAGGATCTGCAGCGGGGCTGCGATCACGTCTTCGAGAGCTACACCTTCGTGGACCGGGATCGCGCCGCCGCGGCTGGCGCCAGCTTCGGTGGCTTCATGGTGAACTGGATCGCGGCCCACGATCAGCGCTTCAAGTGCCTGGTGAGCCACGACGGCATCTTCAACACGGAGATGATGGAGTACCTCACCGACGAGCTGTGGTTCACCGAGTGGGAATTCGAGGGCACCCCCTGGGAGGCCCCCGAGAACTACCGGCGCTACTCCCCTCACCTGCACGTACAGAGCATGCGCACGCCCATGCTGGTGGTGCAGGGTGAGCAGGACTTCCGCTGCACGGTCTCCGAGGGCCTGGGTCTGTTCACCGCCCTGCAGCGCCGCGGCGTCCCCTCCCGCCTGCTCTACTTCCCCGACGAGGGCCACTGGGTGGTCAAGCCCGCCAACCGCGAGCTGTGGTGGGCCACCGTGCACGAATGGCTGGCCCGCTGGCTCTGACGGGCGCAGGGTTCACCACAGAGGGCACTGAGAGGGGCGCTGGCCTGCCGCTCCGGACCCGGCAGGACGCGGGCGGGGCGCGGGCCGTCAGCGAGGCACGCATCGAGGGAGCGCGAGGAGGCGGGTGGAGCCCGAGCCGCCCGCTGCCAGCAGCCATGCCCCTCCAGCTGCTCGCGGCTCGAAGCCAAGCCCCTCGATGTGTTCACGCGGCGGGCGACAGCAGCCGAGAACCGGCGTTCCATGGTTGGTGGTGGCGGCTGGGACGCAGGATTGCTCTACAGACGTACAGATCCGGGGGCATGGCTCCCGAGAGCGTACAGATCCGGGGGGCATGGCTCAGGCGAGGCGCACGCTGAGCATGAAGGCCGGCAGGGTGCGCATGCGGAAGTGGGTGACCGAGGTGGACACCAGGCGCCCGGTGGCCACCTCGGTGAGCCGCCCGAAGCAGGTGGTGTGGGACACCGGCAGGTTCCACAGCTTGATGTTGACCTTTTCGCCCACGTAGCGATAGCGCTCGCCTTGGTGCACGAGCTCGAAGCTGTAGCGGATCAGGTGCTTGGTGAAGTACAGCAGCTCGAGGGTGCCCTCGCAGGGGATGTCTTCGTCCATGCCCCCCGCGCTGACAGTGCCGCGCAGCTCGTGGATCATGAAGTCGTCGTCCGCCGGATCGAGCCAGCGCGCCACGTTGGGCGGTCCCCAGGTGACGCGGAACTCGAAGGGCAGCTCTCCGGAGGGCCCCAGCCCCGGCTCGAAGCGGTGGTAGCCGGTCATCACCTCGTCGATGGCGAAGCCCAGCCGGCGCTCTTCGATCATGTTCTTGAGGTCGCGGATGCGGCGCATGACGGACCTCTAGGCTGCGAGGAAGAGGTTGGTGAGCCGGCTGACCAGGCTGCCCACGGGACGCGAGAAGCGCACCGCCCGACCCAGATCGTTGATCACGTGCACCCTCTCGATGCGCTTGCGCTTGCGCGCCGCCTTGACCACGATGCGCCCCACGGTCTCGGGCTTCTGGGAGTACAGCGGCAGCAGCTTCATGGACATGCGCGTGCCGAAGCTCTCGCCCTCGACACCATCGTAGAAGCCCGTGTTGACCATGAAGGGGTAGACGGTGGTGACGTAGATGCCGTGCCGGCGCAGCTCATAGGAGAGGATCTCCGAGAACACCCCCACCCCTGCCTTGATGGAGGCGTAGGCCCCCCAGGTGGGCAGCTGGAAGAAGGCCTGGCCCGAGCTGATGTTGATGATCTGCCCGGATCCGCGCTCCTTCATGGCGGGCATGAACGCGTAGACATGGTTCAGCACACCCCAGAAGTTCACGGCCATCAGGCGGTCCCAGGTGGCCAGATCCGTGTCGATCAGGGGCCCGGTGTGCCCGATGCCGGCGTTGTTCACCAGCACGTCTACCGGCCCCAGGTCCTGCAGCACATCGCGGGCGAAGGCCTGGACCTGCTCGCGATCCGACACGTCGATGCGCCGCCCGGTGACCGTGGCTCCGCTGGCCTGCAGCTCGGCCACGGCGCGATCCAGCGCCTGGTCATCGATGTCGGTGAGCACGAGCTCCGCGCCCTGTTCGGCGAAGGCTCGCGCCGTACAGAGGCCGATGCCCGCCGCGCCACCGGTGATCACCACCCGTTTTCCATCAAAGCAAGCCATGGTCGTCTCCACTTCAACTGGACCCGCTGGCGGACGCCGCGCAGCCCCGAGACCGGGAAGGTAGCACGAGCTATGCCCACTATGAGTGCTTTTTTTCGCCGATCCTGACTTCGCGCCACGAGCCCTCGACGAGGCCCCGGGCGGTCCGTCGAGGCCAGGACTACACCTGCCCCCGGGCGAAGCCGGCGGCCTGTATCGCGGACAGGAGGTGGCACAGCCAGCCGAGCATGCCCCCCGTACCCAGCCACAGGCCGGGGGTCACCAGCAGCCAGAAGATGCCCCAGATCCAGTTCCCCGTGTAGATCTGGCCCGCACCGGGGATGAAGAAGCTCAGCGCAGCAGCGACGCTCTGTGAAGGCAGGTTGCGGCCCATGGTCTCTGTCCTCTCTGCGGCGATCCGCCGCGTTCTCCGGTGATCGTGCGGGTCAGGACGGCCCGCTTGGCACTCGCTGGACCCTACGCCGCTGCCGCGCAGGGTATTGCAGGCCGGACGACTGTGGGCTTCCCGCCATGCCCTACAGCGCGCTGGGAGGATAGCTTTGTCCCATGAACGTCCTGGGCATCTCCTGCTTCTACCACGACGCCGCCGCCTGCTTGCTGCAGGACGGCGTGCCGGTGGCCGCCGCCAGCGAAGAGCGCTTCACCCGCATCAAGCACGACAGCGAGTTCCCCATCAACGCGGTGAACTACGTCCTGTCCGAAGCGGGGATCCAGCCCTCTGACATCCAGGCCGTGGCCTTCTACGACAAGCCCATGCGCAAGTTCGAGCGCATCCTGGTGTCCCAGGTACACCACTGGCCCTGGGGCCTCAGCCAGTGGCTGCACGGCACCGCCTCCTGGCTCTCCACCAAGCTGCGCCTGCCCAACGTGCTCAAGAAGCAGCTGGGCTACAGCGGGCCGATCTTCTACGCCGACCATCACCTGGCCCACGCGGCCAGCGCCTTCTACTGCTCCGGCTGGGAAGAAGCCGCGGTGCTCACCGTCGACGGCGTGGGCGAGTGGTCCACCGCCTCCTGGGGGGTGGGCAGCGGGCTGGACGTCAAGCTGCAGGGGGAGATCCGCTTCCCCCACTCACTGGGCCTGCTCTATTCGGCCTTCACCTGGTACCTGGGCTTCAAGGTCAACTCCGCCGAGTACAAGGTCATGGGCCTGGCCCCCTATGGCGAGCCCAGGCACGTGGACAAGCTGCGCGAGCTGATCCACGTGGCCCCCGATGGCAGCTTCCGGCTAGACATGCGCTACTTCGAATACGACCACAAGCTGCGCATGTTCAACGACGAGCTCGAGGGGCTGCTGGGCGAGCCCCGGCGGCAGCTGGAGTCGGGTCCCCTCACCCAGTTCCATAAGGACGTGGCGCGCAGCCTGCAGGTCATCGTCGACGAGGTCATGGTGCGCCTGGCCACCTCGGTGGTGGAGCGCACCGGCCACAAGCGCCTCTGCCTGGCGGGTGGTGTGGCGCTCAACTGCGTGGCGAATGGCCAGATCCTGCGGCGGGCTCCCATCGACGAGCTCTATGTCCAGCCCGCCGCCGGTGACGCCGGAGGGGCCATGGGCGCCGCCTGCTGGACCTGGCACTCCCTGCTGCGGCAGCCACGCGCGGGCAGGCTGCCCACCGTCTACCTGGGGCCTGGCTACGACGAGGAGACCATCCGTCGCACGCTGGACCACTACGGTGCCGTCTACCAGCGCATGGGCCGCTCGGAGCTGCTGAGCTCGGTGGCCACCCGCATCGACCAGTCCCACGTGGTGGGCTGGTACCAGGGCCGCATGGAGTGGGGCCCGCGCGCCCTGGGCCACCGGTCCATCCTGGCCGACGCCCGCCACCCCGAGATGCGCGACACGCTCAACTGGAAGATCAAGAAGCGCGAAGGCTTCCGCCCCTTCGCCCCCACCGTCCTCGAAGAGAAGGTGGGCGATGTCTTCGAGCTCGACCGCCCCTCCCCCTACATGCTGCTGGTGGCGCCGGTGCGCCCCGATCAGCAGCTGCCGGCGGTCACCCACGTGGACGGCTCAGCTCGCATCCAGAGCATCAACCGCGAAGACGACGCCGACTACTACGACCTGGTCAAGGCCTTCTACGAGCTCACGGGCTGCCCGGTCATCGTCAACACCTCCATGAACGTGCGCGGCGAGCCCATCGTGAACACGCCCGAGGACGCCTACCTGTGCTTCATGCGCACCGACATGGACGACATCGCCATGGGGCCCTTCCTGCTGTCCAAGACCGACCAGCCGGAGCTGGCCCAGCCCGACGCCAAGAGCCTGTTCGGGCTCGACTGATCCGGGGGATCAGATCGCGGTCCCCGCCAGGAAGCCGCTGTGGATGGCGTTCATGGCGTCGGCCACCTTGGCGGCGTCTCCCACCACGGTGACCTCGAACCCACGGGCCGCCAGCTCGGCGGAGAGAGGATCGTGGCTGCGCGCACCCAGCGCCAGCACCACGGTGTCGGCGGGCAGGAGCTGCTCCTGCTCGTCCTCGCCGCACAGCACCCGCACAGCGCCCGGCTCGATGGCGACTGCGCGGGTCCCGGTGCGCACATCCACGCCGGTGCGCTCGATGTCCATCAGCATGCCCCAGCGGGTGCTCTTGCCCAGATCCTGTCCCAGCTTGCGGGCCAGCTCCACCACCGTGACCTGGCGCGCACCGCGGGTGGCGGCCCTGGTGATGGCCTGGGGTTCGTCGGCACCGTGCACCAGCAGGAACCTCACGGCTTCGCCGCTCAGGGAGCCCTGCTCCGCCACCAGCAGGGCAGTCTCCACCCCCACCGCGTTGCCGCCCACCACCACCACGCGCTGGCCGGCGGGCACGAGGCCCTGCAGCAGCTGCCAGGCCTGCACCACGTGGGGCAGATCGGCGCCGGGCAGCTCGGGCTGGACCGGCAGCGCGCCGGTGGCCACCACCACCGCGTCGGGCTGCAGGGCCGCGATGGCGTCTGCGTCGGCGACAGCGCCCAGCTGCAGCTGCACCCCCAGCGCCGCGGCCCGCGCAGCCAGCTCGCCGGCCAGGCGACCGAACTGGGAGCGGCCCGGCGGGGTGGCGGCGATGTGCAGCTGGCCACCCAGCCTCGTGTCTGCCTCCAGCAGGATCACCTCGTGGCCGCGCTCGGCGGCGGCCGCGGCGGCGCTCAGGCCCGCGGCGCCGCCCCCCACCACCACGACTCGTCCGGGGTCCTCGGCGGGCAGCGGCGCGCGCGCGCGCTCGTGGCCAGCGCGGGGGTTGGCGAGGCACTGCACGGCGCGCAGGTGGAAGACGGCGTCGAAGCAGCCCTGGCCGCAGGCCAGGCAATGCAGCACCTCGGCCTCGCGCCCCTCCATGGCCTTGCGCGGCAGATCCGGATCGGCGATCAGGGCCCGCCCCAGCGCCACCAGGTCGCAGTCACCGTCCAGCAACAGGCGGCGCGCCAGGTGGGGATCGTCGATGCGGTGTCCTGCGATGACCGGCACTTCCACCGCCTGCTTGAGCTCCCGCGCGAGGTAGGCGAAGGCGGCCGCGGGCACCTCTGATGACAGCTGGGGTACGCGCGATTCGTGCCAGCCGACGTTCATGTCCAGCCCCACCACGCCCTCTTCCACCAGCGCCTGGGCGAAGCTGCGCAGCTCGACGCGCCCGATACCTCCAGGGACCATGTCGTTGCCGTTGACCCGGGCCAGGATGGGGTAGTCGGGACCCGCAGCCCGGCGCATGGCACGCACCACCTCCCGACCGAAGCGCATGCGCTGCTCCAGCCCACCCCCCCAGCCGTCGTCCCGAAGGTTGGTGAGGGGCGACAGGAACTGGCTCACCAGGTAGCCGGTGCCCGCCAGCAGCTCCACCGCGTCGTAGCCCGCCTCGGCCACGCGCCTGGCGGCCTGGCCGTAGGCCTGGATGACCTCCAGGATCTCGTCCTCCTCCAGGGCCCGCGGGGTCTCCCGGGTCAGGTGACAGGGCACGGCGGAGGGCGCCACGGCTTTTTCGCCGCCCAGGAAGAAGGAGTAGTTGTAGCGCCCGGCGTGGTTGATCTGCACCGCCGCCCGCGCTCCCTCGGCCTGGATGGCCCGGGCCAGGCGCCGCAGACCCTCGATGTGCTCGTCGAGGTGGGCGCCGATGTTGGAGGGGTTGCCCGAGCGCTGGTCCACCGTGGCGTAGCCCACGACGATCAGGCCGACACCGCCCTGCGCCCGCCGGGCGTAGAAGTCGACCAGGGCATCCGTGACCCGGAAGTTGCGCCCCATGGTGAGGTGCATGGCGGGCAGGACGATGCGGTTGGGCAGCGAGAGCGCACCCAGCTGGACCGGTTCGAAGAGGACATCGAGCATGGCGACCTCGGAGGGGGTGCGGAGAGGGGGCGGTCAGCCTGTGGGCCAGGCCCTGGGGAAGCGTCGATCGAGCTTCCGCAGCCCGCGCTGCAGGGCGCGGATGTGGGCGGGGGGCGGCGCCGGCTCCAGCACGGGCCAGGGCCGCAGGCCGTGGGCGCGCAGCACGCCGTTGGCGGCGGCGATGCCCGTCTGGCAGGCGCGCTCCATGTAGAGCACAGCCACCCCCCCGTCGACCCAGTCTCCGCACAGGTGCAGGTCGGGGAAGGGAGTGGCCACGGTGGGGAAGCTGCCCGCGCAGCCCACGGGGAAGTTGATGTGGGTGGAGCGGTTGCGCACCAGCTCGCTGTGGATGCAGCTGCCGGCCACCTCGGGAAAGGCGCTCTCCAGGTCGCGCCGGCAGCGCTGCAGCAGCTCCTGATCGGAGAGGCGGTGCTTGGAAGCGGGGGCGTAGACATGGCACTCGCTCACCGCCCCGCCGGTGACGCGGTGCCAGTCACCGAATAGATCCTGGAAGCGGTGCAGCCAGAAGTAGTTGTCGGCGGTGGTGCTGCCCGCGAAGACGCCGCTCTCGCCGTGGGTCTCGAGGGGCGCGCGCGACCACCACATGCGGATGTTCACCGCCGGCCGCCCCTGGAACACCCCCAGGT
Organism: uncultured Enterobacterales bacterium; assembly: GCA_964512185.1. Taxonomy (GTDB): domain Bacteria; phylum Myxococcota_A; class UBA796; order UBA796; family JAFGLY01; genus CAZEJJ01. Next base: position 8,832 of record CAZEJJ010000012.1, read on the forward strand.
CGCCCCAGGCGGGCTCCAGCTGGGGCGAGCTGTCGAGCAGCTCCGCGGCCCCCGCCACGTCCACGGCGAGCACCAGCTGGCTGGCCTTCTGGCGCCCACCTCGGCCTCGGAAGCCGGGCTCTTCGCAGGGCTGGCCCTCGCCCCGGTTCCAGCTGAGCCACCAGCCGCCACCGGGAGCCCGCTCGACGCGCTTGACGCGCACTCCGCGCACGAGGCGGCCACCGGCGGCGCGGATCCGCTGCAGCATGGGCTCCATGAGGCTGGGCATCACGGAGGCCCTGGTGAACGCGAAGCGCTGATCGTCGCGCCGCAGGAAGACGTAGTGCTGCAGGGCGATCAGGAAGGCCCACAGGGAGACGTGCTGCGGATCGGAGAAGAAGCCGCTGCGCGACAGGCTGCGCAGGAAGGCGCTGTAGAAGAAGGGCACGCCGTCGGTGTAGTCCTTGACCGACAGGTGGTCGTAGCGCCGCTGGTGGGCGGGATCGGAGGGATCGAAGTTCACCGCCTCGAGCACCTTGACCGCCAGCGTGGCGAAGCGCGGCAGGTCGCTGGTGCGGATGAGGCGCCGGATGTTCTTCTTGCGCAGCAGCTGGGTGTGATGGAAGGGCTCGGGCACCGGCGTGATCTGGGTCTCGCGGCCCACGTTGGTGCGGTAGGTGCCGCTCCCATCGCAGAAGACCAGGGTCTGGTCGAAGGCGTCGATCAGGCGCTGGTTCAGGCCCAGGCGATCCACCAGCGCCAGGAAGTTGCGGTACTGGCGCCACCAGCCGTGCACACCATGCTCCATGGGGAAGGTCCAGGACCGCCCCTGGTGCTCCAGGGTGACCGGCTCGTACTCGGCGACGCGCCCGCCAAAAGAGACGCCGTTGCGCTCCAGCAAGGTGACGGGCAGCCCCCGCTCTGCCAGGTGGAGGGCCGCCGTGATGCCGGCGATACCGCCCCCTACGACCACTGCGCGACCGGTCTCTGCCATCCTGTCACTCTCCAGCGACGATCTCTAACGCGCGCTGGTCACGGCCTCCTCCAATTGCTTCAGGTGGTAGCCACATCCCAGCAGCGCCAGCCGGGAGCGAGCCAGGGATCGATGCTCATCCCGCTCCCGCCCCGCCAGGGTGCCCCGGGTACCCAGCTCGAGGGCCAGCAGCCCCTCGTCCATGCCCATTCCCAGCTGCCGCGCCCTGGTGATGCCTCTCTGCCAGCAGCGCGTGGCCCGCTCGGGGCGCTCCCTCGCCAGCTCGAAGCGGCCCCGTAGCAGGGCCAGGCGCGGGGCGCCCACCGGAAAGACGCGCGCATAGCGCCCCAGGGCCGCGAGCGAGCTCCGCGCGAGCTTCCCAAGGGCCGCCTGGCCCGGCTCCCGCGCCCAGAGAGACAGGTAGACCTCGGCCGCGCCGGCGAACCCGTCCAGGTGGGCCACCACCCCCGGGTAGCGCAGGTGGCTGATGAGGGCCCGGGCCAGGTCGGCCGCTTCGCGAGCCGGACCCAGCCGTCCCGCGCGCAGGTGGGCGCTGCCCAGCAGCCCCTGGCAGATGAGCCGCGAGGGGTGATCCTCGAGGCTGCGCAGCAGGTGCAAGGCCCGGCCGACCTCGCGCACGGACTCGTCGAGGCGACCGCGCTGGAGCTGGCACTGGGCCAGCCCGTAGTGGGCCCAGGCCTCGTGCTGACCGTTGTAGCGCTGCCGAGCCTGCACGAGCAGCTCGCCGAAGGCGGACTCCGCTGGTCCGAAGCGCCCGGGCAGGTAGCTGGCCAGCCCCACCACGGTCTGCGCCACGCCCTGCTCCTGCCAGGCGGCCACCCGCTGGGCCGCCGCCACCGCTCGCTCGCCGAGCTCCCTGGCCTGCGACCACTCGCCCCGCCCCGCGTGGTGCGCACCCCGCGTGTACAGGGCCACCACCAGCCCCGAGGGATCGGGCGCCTGCTCACCGATGCGCAGCGCCCGCTGGTGCAGCCGCGACGAGAGCCCGTCGAGCCGCGCCAGGGCAGCGAGCACCGACATGGAGGCGTAGGGCCGCGCGTTGCTCGCGTCGGGCCCGACGCGATCGGCCAGGTTGGCCGACATGACCGAGCTGACGGCCAGCGAGAGCAGATCAGCCGAGTAGTAGTACCGCTCCGCCAGGCGCTCCGCCGCGTGGGAGGCCTCCAGCAGGCGTGGACGTCGGGCCCGCGCCGCGGCCACCAGCCTGTCGGGCAGGAGGCGGTGGGCCACCTGGCGAGCCAGCTGACCCAGCAGGCTCACCACCAGGCCGGCCCGCGAGCGGGGCATGCGCTGGCCCAGCAGCCCCAGGGCCCGCTCGAAGTGCACCGTGCAGCGATCCAGCTCTCCGCAGGCGTAGCGGGCGTCGCCCAGCTGGCGCTCCCAGTGAGCTCTGCGCAGCAGCGCCACGCCGCCGCTCTCGGAGGCCAGCGGCTCCGCCAGCCTCAGGGCGCGCTGGTAGCAGGTGACGGCCTCGGGCATGGCGCCCGCCCCCATGGCCTGCGCCCCCGCCAGCTCGAGGAAGCGCATGGCCTGGGATCGATCCCCGCCTCGCAGCCAGTGGCGAGCCAGCAGCGGCAGCACCGGCGAGAGATCGTCCAGGCGCTGCTCGTACCAGGTGGCGATGGCCCGGTGCAGCCCGGCACGCTGCGGCTCGTCCAGCGCGGCCAGGGCGCTGGCCGCCACCGCGGGATGGGTGACCGTCCAGGCCGGCGTGTCACGGCCGTGAGCCGGCTGGATCAGGCCCGCTGACACCAGCCGCTCCAGGTCGGCCTCCACCCGCAGGCGCCCCACTCCATCTGGATGGACCTCCACCAGCAGCTCCGTCTCGGCCGCGCTGCCGGCGAGGGAGAGCACCGCCAGGGTGCGCTGGGGAGCCTGGGGCAGGCGCCGCGCGCGCAGCTCCAGGCAGTGCTCCAGGGAGTGCAGCTGGCTGCGGCGCCCCAGCTGCTCCTTGATGGGTGCGCGCAGGATGCGTCCCTGCTCCACGATCAGCTCCCCGTCTTCTTGCATGGATCGCAGCAGCTGGAGGCAGAACAGGGGATTCCCGCCCCCTGTGCGGTGGATCCAGCTCACCAGGCTCTCCGGCAGGCGCTCCAGCTCCAGCTCCACCGCCAGCAAGCGATGCAGGGCCGCCACGGACAGCCCCCGCAGCGTCAGCACGCGGCTGCCCGGCAGCGCGGCGAGCCGTTGATACTCAGGCAGCTCCTCCGCGTGGCCGGAGCGCAGGGACATCAGGACCAGCAGACCTTCCTGGGTGGAGGCGATCTCGTGTGCCAGGGCCCAGGAGGCCGAGTCGAGCCACTGGGCGTCTTCGATGACCACCAGCAGCAGGCGATCTGCCCGCAAGCTGGCCACCAGGTCGCACAGGGCCTGCTGCCTGCGCGCCGAGCCCTCGGAGTCCTCGCGGCCTTCGGCGCCCGGCAGACCGAGCAGCTGGGACAGGACCCCCAGCTGCGGCTCCAGCTCGTCCTGGGAGCGCATCCAGCTGGACAGCGCCGTGCCGCCCTGCTCGCTGGCGGAGTCCTGCCGCGCATCTAGCAGCTGGTGCACCACGCTGCGCCAGGCCTCCAGCGGAGAAGCGCCAGCGTCGGGCTGACCGTAGCCCACGGTGACCACGACCCCCTGGCGGGACAGGCGAGCCACCAGCTCGGCCACCAGCCGGCTCTTGCCGAACCCGGGCTCGCCCTCGATGATGGCGACGCCCCCCGTCCCAGCGAGCAGATCGTCCAGCAGGGGCTGGAGCCGGCGCAGCTCCTCGCCGCGTCCCACGAGGCCGGTGAGGACCTGCTGTCGCGACGCGGGCTCGGTCGGGATGGACTCGACACGCAGCAGGTCACCCTCCTGCCCCGCGGCCTCGGGCAGCTCGATGGCCTCGAGCCGAGCTCCATCGCCCAGGCGATCGGCCACCTGCCTGTCGCAGACCAGCTCCGAAGAGCTGGCCTGCAGCGCCCGCAGGGCGCGCCCCAGCACGCGACCTTCCACCCCCAGGGCCACGGCTGACTGGGCATCCACGCTCCAGCAGCGGAAGGCACCGTGGGCCGCGCCCATGGGCGCCTGCAGACCCAGATCGGCCAGGTCGTGGTCCAGGTCACAGCCGAAGCGCAGCGCCGCCAGGGCAGCCCGACCTCTGTCGTCCTCGTCGTCCTCGAACGAGGCCCAGGCGGTGATGCCCGCCGGGGAGTGCTGCACACTGTGCAGCCCACCACCGTGCCGCTTCACCAGGCGCTGCATGAGCCGGACCGCCTGGTGCAGCCTGGCGAGCACGTCCACGCGGGCGGGATCCAGGCCTTCGACCTGCACCGCCACCACCGCTCCGTGCAGGGATCGCAGCCGCGCCGGCGGAGTCCGCAGGGGCTCAGTGGCCAGCTCCAGACTCGTGGCGCGTGGCTGCACCAGCTGCACCACCCCCAGACCCCGACGCCGCTCGACGCTCACCGCCTGGCCGTTCCAGTGGGCCTGGGCGCTGGGCCCCAGCACCAGCTCACCGGGTCGGCCGCCCTGGAGCGCCTGGAACAGCTCCGCCACCAGCTGCCCGGTGAGCACAGGCTGCCAGTCACCGCCCGTGCCTCCCACGACGCCAGCCGAGGCGGGGCCGGCCACCAGGGCGACGCGGCACGCCGCGGCGCCCGCCAGGGACGCGAAGAGTCCCGACTCCTGGTCGAGCAGGCAGCCGGCGGCACCCGCGATGGCCTCCTTGAGCGGGCGGTCCTCCGCCGGCCAGCCAGCCAGCAGCAGGCGGTCCGCGAAGCTCACCCAGGTGCCCCCATGCCGCCGCAGCCCGGTCCAGATCCTGGCCAGCCCGCTGGCGCCGAGCCCGGGCTCTCCGGGCTCGGCAGCGGACGCTGGCGCCGGCAGCTCCACCGCCATGATGGCCATGGGCAGGTTGCGCAGCACCGGGCTGGATCGCCGCCCAGCGGGGATCCCCACCAGCGTCGCCAGATCGCCGGCTCCCTTCCCCCCAGCGGGTCTGCCCCGCGCGGGCTCTGCTGGCTCCGGACTGCCTGACATGGCGAGAGCCTCGGGGGCTGCTAGTAGGCCCCGCCCTTCTGCTTGCCGGGGATGTAGTAGCTGGGCAGGATGAAGCGGAACATGCGGGCGAAGGCTCGCGCGCGCTCGGTCTTCTTCTCGGTCTCCTGACGCTGCGCGGCGATCTGATCGTCGAACAGGGAGCCGAAGCTGGCCGCGGCCTTCTGGCCACGCTCCGCCTCGTCCTTGAACTCGTCGCGGATGGCGCCGAGCTCACCGGCGTCGAGCCAGAACCCTGCACAGCGGGGGCACTCGTCCACCTCCACCGAGCGGGTGATGTCGAAGAAGTGGCGCATCATGATCTGGCCCTCGCAGCGCGGGCAGCTGCGCCGGCGCTCGTGGTCCACCTGCAGCGCGGGATCGCGCTCGATGGAGAGCAGCGGCTCACCGAGGGCTTCGTGGGCTTCGTCCACCTTGCGCAGCTCCAGCTGGTCGAACCAGATGCCCCCGCAGCCGCCCCGGCAGATGTCCACCGTCAGTCCACCCACCGTGTGCTCCACCAGGTCTCTGCCACAGGCCGGGCATTCCATTCTTCACCTCAACGATCAGGAGCTGAAGCGTACCGGTTCACACCGACCGCAGCAAGGGCCAGACCGCGGGAGCTGGCTGCCGGGCGATGCCGCTCAGGCCTGGTCGGCCACCTGTCGCACGAGGGCGAGCACCAGGCGCGAGAGCCGGTGGACGCTGTGGGACACCGCGGCGGTGAGCGCGCCGTGGTCCAGCAGCTTGTCGCTCATGCCGGCGGCGGGGTTGGCCACGACACAGAAGGCCAGCAAGGGGCGGTCGGCGTGCACCGCGGTGATGGCCTCGTGCACCACGCTCATGCCCACGAGGTCGGCCCCGGACACCTTCAGCATGCGGATCTCGGCGGGGGTCTCGTAGGAGGGGCCGGGCATGCAGGCGTACACGCCCTCGTGCAGCTCCACGCGCTCGTCGCGCGCGATCTCCCGAGCGCGCTTGCGCAGGGCGGGAGAGTAGGCCTGGCACATGTCCGGGAAGCGCGGCCCGAAGGCAGGCAGGTTGGGGCCCCGGAGCGGGTTGACTCCGGAGAGGTTGATGTGATCGCGCAGCATCACGACGCTCCCGGGGGGCCACTCGGCCCGCAGGCTGCCCACAGAGCTGGTGAGCAGCACGCGCCGGGCGCCCCAGTGCAGCAGCGCCCGCAGGCCCAGGACGGACTCCTCGGGGCTGTGCCCTTCGTAGAGGTGGTTGCGCCCAGACAGGCAAGCCACCCGAACACCGTCGATGGAGCCCACCGCCACCTCACCCGTGTGGCCGGGCACACCGGTGGCGGGGATGCTCAGCTCCGCGTAGGGCACGGTGTGGAGATCATCGAGGTGGGAGGTCAAGCCCCCCACCCCGCTGCCGAGCACCATGGCCCACTCGGGGGCGGCTGGTCCGAAGCTGGCCTCCAGGGCGCTCCGGACCTCTTCGATACGCTGCATCACGGCATTCATCTCCTGCCGATATCGGTGTGCGGCGACAGCAGCAAGGCGGGCCTGGCCTGGTGACGGGGCTCACGAGATCCTCTCTGGGACGCTCCAGGCCCCCTCCCGGTGTCAATGTTCATTGAAGTTCCAGGTTCTTCTCTTTTCATGTCAACCACAAGCAGCGCCGACCGATGAGCGAAGCATGAACCGAAGAGCCCCGCGACAGCGCTCCTCCGGCTGGCCCCTGCTGGCCATGGCGCTGCTGGGCCTCGCGCTGGCGGGCCTGGGACCGGGCACCGCCCGCACAGGCGCCGCGGCCCGCGGGCTGGTGCTGGTGCAGGCGGGGGCACCAGGTGGTCTGGAGGCGCGCCGCGAGGCCATCCAGCGCCTGCGCATCGCGAGGCAGGTGGGGCTGGGCAGCTACTCGCGGGCCGCGCCCGCCCTGATCCAGCTGGTCCGGGAAGCCCCGGAGCCGGACCTGGGCCAGCGCGCCGCGCAGCTCATGGTGCAGGGCCTGGTCCTGGAGCCGGGCGCCGAGGTGCTGGGCCTGGACGGAGCGCTGCGGCAGACCTGGCTGCGCAGCGAGGATCCCCAGCTGCGCTCCCACGCCCTGCTGCTCCTGCTGGCCCGCCAGGGCCCGGAGCTGCCCGGCGACCACCGTGGCGCCCTCCTGGCGGAGATCCTCCCCGCGGTGCTGGTGGCCTCGCGCGAGCAGGGCCTGCCCCCGTCGGTCACCCTGGCACAGGCCATCCTGGAGAGCGGCTGGGGCCGCTCCCGGCTGGCCCGTAGACACCACAACCTCTTCGGCATCAAGGCGGGCCGCGCGCAGCCTGGGGTGGACATGATGACCCGCGAGCATGCAGGGGACGGGGTGCGACGGATCAGCTCCCGGTTCAGGTCCTTCGACAGCATCGAGCAGTCCATCCACGGCCACGCCCGGCTGCTGGGGCAGGATCCGCGCTACGAGAACGCCCGCGCCCAGCAGGCCACCTGGCCCGAGTTCCTCGCGGAGCTGGCCCCCGTCTACGCCACGGATCCCCACTACGAGGCCCGCATCACCCACCTGGTGCAGCGCTACCAGCTGGACCGCTGGGACGGCCTGGTGCGGGAGGCGTGGGTGTGGGACCGGCTCGGCCAGTCGGCTCGCTGAGCACCCCGCCCGCCGCCTGCGCTCGAGGCTGCGCAGGTCCACCGCGTGGCGCTGGGGCCCGCCGGCGTAACAAACTCGGAGGATGATCGTTCAACGGCGGAGTTTGTTACGTGTGAAGTAACATACTCCGCCGATGATGGCTTTTCCCAGTATTTTGTTACGCCAGACGTGACGTACTGGCAGGATAACAGCTCATCCCCGTTGTTTGTTACGTGTGAACCTGCACGGATTCGATCCCCCCACTCCGAGGTCCGCCTGGAGCGCCCCACCACCCTCCCCGGCCTGGTGACCGCCCTGGCCGCGCTTCAGCTGTTGATTGGCGCGGTGTATGCGCTTCTGGCCCTGCTGCTGCCCGGCTACTGCGCCGTGGTCGTCTCCAGGGACTCGCTGTTCCAGGACCTGCCGCAGCCGTGGTTGGCGGGCGCGCTCCTTGGGGTCGCCGGCCTGCTGTGGATGGTTCCGTTCATCCTGCTGCACGTCGTGGCCGGCGTGGGGCTGCTGCGCCGCCGCGCGTGGGGTTGGGTCGCCGCCCTGGTGTCCAGCTTCCTCTTGCTCTGCAGCTGCTGTGCACCCATCGGCCTCGCCGCTGTGGTGCTCTTGGTCCGGAGGGACGTGCGCGCTGCCTGTGGACTGGTCGCAGACCAGGGTTCGACCCGCAGCTTGCGGTCGTCACGCCGCTGCGGTGCCTAGGCCTCCAGCTCGGCGAGCACACCAGCCGCCGCGGCCACCGACGCCGCCACCAGCTCGTCCAGGAGCACATCCACATCCACCGCGGCGAGCAGCGGCTCCACTCGGCCCTGCTCCTGGGCCAGCAGCGCCACTAACCAGCCCACCCAGGGCTGCAGGCCGGGGTGGGTCGGCGGAGGATCGAGGCGCCCATCCCAGGCCAGGTAGGCCGCGGCCGCCGCGTGCACCGCCGCGCGGGCACCATCGCCCAGGAAGGGCAGCAGCGCCTCCCCCGGGCTGGGGGCGAGCTCGAACCAGTCCAGCTGCTGCCGGGCGCGCAGCTTCATGTCCAGCAGCAGGTTGAGGGCGCGCAGGCTGTCGGCGCCCCAGCCGGGGGCGGGGCCCTGCTCGCGGATCCGCGCCAGCAGGTGCAGGTACCAGACGTCGTCCACCGCCAGGTGGCTGGCCACCCCGGCCAGGAAGCTGCGCGCCGGGAGCGCAGCGCGGCCCCCCAGGCCCAGGCTCTCCAGGAAGTCCCGCGCCACCAGGGGGCGGGCGAGCGAGGAGAAGTGAGAGCTTGAGCGGGCCACGCTGGAGACCTTGTCCACGTCACAGACCAGCGCTCCCCAGGCCAGCTCTGAGCGCTGGACGCCCTCCGGGAGGACATCGCAGCTGCGCGAGGCCACCTCCAGGTGGACGAACCACATGGCCATGGTTCAGGTCTCCGCGCGCCTGATCACGATGGCGCCGCTCTCGCCGCGCTCCACCAGGATGGTGGCCCCCTTGGGCACGTCCTGGAAGAGGATCAGCTCCGCCAGTGGCTTGCGGATCTCTTCCTGGATGAGACGGTCCAGAGGGCGCGCACCGAAGGCCGGATCGTGGCCCCGACGCGCCAGGTCGTCGCGGGCCGCGGGGCTGACCCGGATGCGCAGCTTCTTCTCGCTGAGCTGCTCGCCCAGCTGCTTGACGAACTTGTCGACGATCATGCCCATCACCTCGTGGCTCAGCGGCTTGAAGCGCAGCCGGGCGTCGAGGCGGTTGCGGAACTCGGGGCTGAACACGCGGCGGATGGCCTCGTCTTCGTTGGCTTCGGCGGTGCGCTCGCCGAAGCCCACCATGCCCCGGGCCAGCTCCCGCGCACCCACGTTGCTGGTCATGAGCAGGATGACGTGCCGGAAGTCGGTCTTGCGGCCGCTGGTGTCGGTGAGGCTGCCGTGGTCCATCACCTGCAGCAGCAGGTTGAAGATCTCGCCGTGGGCCTTTTCGATCTCGTCCAGCAGCAGCACCGCGTGGGGGGTCTTGCGGATGGCGTCGGTGAGCAGGCCGCCGCGGTCGAAGCCCACGTAGCCGGGGGGGGCGCCGATGAGCCGCGACACGGTGTGGCGCTCGGCGTACTCGCTCATGTCGAAGCGGTGGAAGGCCACGCCCAGCACGCGGGCCACCTGCAGCGCCAGCTCCGTCTTGCCCACCCCGGTGGGACCGGTGAGCAGGAAGGAGCCCACGGGTTTTTCGAGGTTGCCCAGCCCGGCGCGGGACATGCGGATGGCGGCGGAGAGCCGGGCCACGGCCTGTTCCTGGCCGAAGAGCACCTGCTGGAGCTCGTCTTCGAGGCGCAGCAGGCGATCCCGCTCGTCGCGCACCACCTGCCGCGGCGGCAGGTTGGCGATGCGCGACACCACGTCTTCGATGTGCCGGGTGTCGATGCGCGCACCCTCGCGACCGTCGAGCCGCGCGCCGGCCCCGGTCTCGTCCATCAGGTCGATGGCGGTGTCGGGCAGCCGGCGCTCGCGCAGGTAGCGGCCGGCCAGCTCCACCGCGGACTCCAGCGCGGCCTTGGAGTAGCGCACGTGGTGGTGCTGCTCGTAGTGCTGCTTGAGGCCCTGGAGGATGAGCACCGCGTCTTCGGCGCTGGGCTCTTCTACCACCACCCGCTGGAAGCGGCGCAGCAGGGCCGGGTCGCGCTCCACGTGCTTACGGAACTCGCCGTGGGAGGTGGCGCCGATGCAGCGCAGCTTGCCAGACGCCAGGGCGGGCTTGAGCATGCTGGAGGCGTCCACGGAGCCGCCGCTGACCGAGCCGGCGCCGATGATGGTGTGGAACTCGTCGATGAAGAGGATGGCCTCGGGCTTGTCCTGCAGGGCCGCGATCACACCCTTCATGCGGGCCTCGAAGTCGCCCCGATAGCGGGTGCCGGCCAGCAGGATCCCAAGATCCAGGGCGTAGATGACGGCGTCTTTCAGCAGGGGCGGCACCTGGCCCTGGACGATCTTCTGGGCCAGGCCCTCGGCGATGGCGGTCTTGCCCACGCCCGCTTCGCCCACCAGCAGCGGGTTGTTCTTGCGGCGCCTGGCCAGCACCTCCAGCACGCGACGGATCTCGCGCTCGCGTCCCACGAGGGGGTCGATGTCGCCCTGCCGCGCGCGCTCGTTGAGATCCACCGTGTAGGCCTCGAGAGGGTCCTCCACCTGCTCTTCGTCGTCTTCGTCGCCGCCCTCCACCGCCCTGAGGCGCCCGCCCCCCGGCTGCTGGATGCGGCGCAGGCCGCCGCGATCATCGGGGCGCCCGTCGTCGCCGGCGCCCTCGGCCAGGCTGGTGACCACGGCCAGGCGCGAGACCCCCTGGGACTCCAGGAAGTACGCCGCCCAGTTCTCGGGCTCGGAGTACAGCGCCACCAGCACGTCGTAGCCGTGCACCACCTCTTTGCCCGCCCCCTGCACGTGGGCCGCGGCCCGCGCCACCACCCGCTGGAAGGCCTGGGTGAGGCTGGGGGCCACCTTGGCCGCCCCCTCCATGGTCTCCACCTCGTCGCGCAGGTATTCCTGCAGCTTCTGCTTGAGCTCGCTCACACGCCCGCCGGAGCGCCGCAGCACCCGGGTGGTGCCCGGGTCGTCCAGCAGGGCCAGCAGCAGGTGCTCCAGCCCCACCAGCTCGTGGCGGCGCTTGCCGGCGTCGGCCATGGCCTGGTTGATGGCCAGCTGCAGGTTCTCGGACAGGCGCATGGGTCAGGTCTCCGGCTGCATGGACAGCTGCAGGGGCATCTTGTGCTCGGCGGCCAGGGCCTTGGCCCGCTCCATGCGCGTCTCGGCCACCTCGCGGGTGTAGATGCCCGCCACGCCCAGGCCCTCGTTGTGCACCTGCAGCATGATGCGCATGGCCTGGGTGCGGTCGCGCCGGAAGATGGACTCCAGCACGTGCACCACGAAGTCCATGGTGGTGTAGTCGTCGTTGTGCAGCAGCACCTCCCAGCGCCGCGGAGGGGCTGTGCGGGTGCGCTCCTTGACGTCTACGCCGTGGTCGCGCTGGGTCTTCTTCTTGCGGTCGGCTCCCATGAGGGAGACCTTAACCACGCCTGGGCGGGTGGGGAGCAGCCGGGCGCGTGCCGTTCCAGCCGACAGCCTCCCCCCCCGCTGCGAACGGCTCGTCCCGCCGCGGGCAGCGGGCTCCCTGTTTTTCCGCTTGCCCCCACACATATGGGAGCCACCCTGTCGGAATGCACGAGGAAGGGGGGTGCGAGGGTGCCGACCACAGCGAGACATGGCCAGGGGGCGCGACCGGCGCGCGTCAGCGAGCCGGGTGACGGGGAGGCCTTGCTGGCCGCACGGATGGACACGCTGGGGACCTACGCCCAGACATAGGAACCAGGTTGATACGATTATATTTTGAGAAAATGTAATCGTATCAACCTGGTTCCTTCCCCTGCAGCCCGTCCGCCGGGGAGCCGGACACAAGCGCAGGATCCATCCAACACAGGATCCTTCTGCCCGAGCGCTGTTAGAACTCCTCCTCGAACTCATCGAAGGGGGGTTCGTCCTCAAACGGCGCGTCGTGCAGCTCCACGTCGTCCTCGTAGCCGCGGCGCTGTGGGGCGCGCACGAGGTCCTCTTCGCCGTCGAAGAACTCCTCGTCGTCGTAGTCCTCGAAGTCTCCACCGGGATCTTCGAGGCGGTCGTCGGGCGGCCGCAACGCACCTTCTTCGTCCTCGCGCTCAGTGCGGGCCTTCTCACGGCGCTCCTGCAGGCGCTCCCGGCGCTCGCGGATGCGCTCCTCGCGCAGCCGGCGGCGCTCCTCTACCTCTTCTTCGTCACCGGTGACATCGCCCTGGCCGGGCAGCGAGGCGATGTCGGGCAGGCCCCCGAGGCCCGCTGGGGCCGCGCCGGAGGTCGTGCGCCGCCGGGAGCTGGTCTTGCGGGGAGCGTCCTCGCGGAAGCTGGGATGCTGGAGCGTGCCCGTGACCTGGTAGTGGTACCTGCCGTCGTCGGTGCGGGCGTCCTTGGGGCCAGGCAAGATGCGCACCAGGGTGTCGATGTGCTCCGCCAGCTCGAACTCGATCTTGAGGCGCAGCCTGGACCTGGAGAAGCTCTTGTTGAGGGTGATCTCCCCGTCGATCTTGCCCTCCACCAGGTCACCCGCCAGCTCACCGCGCCTGATCCTGGCCTTGCCGTCGTTGATATCGAGGCGCAGCGCGGCCTTGGTGAAGGACCCGGTCTCATCGAGATCGAAGCCCGCCACGCTGGCGGAATTCAGCTGCAGACCCTTGATCTCCAGGGACAGCTTGCCCTCGGACTTGCTGGGATCAGCCGAGTCCACGATGAGATCCCAGGCGGCCTCCAGCTCCCCGCCCAGATCCAGGCTGAAGGACTCGCCCTCTACCGGCACCACCGCCAGATCCACACCCTGCAGCTCCGCGGCGCTGGAGATCCGCCCGTCGCCCAGCCCCAGGGTGCCGGAGAGATCCCCGCGATACAGGTCGAGGTCGAAGGCGCTCTCCAGATCGCCGCTGAGCAGGGGCAGGAGGCGCAGGCGGGCCGCCACGTGGTCGGTGACCAGGACGCGGGTGGCCAGCGGGCCTTCCTCTCCCTCTTCCCCTTCGTCGCTCTTCCGGCCGCGCTGTTCCTCGAGCTTGAGCAGCTCGGCCGCGCTGAGCTTGAGCCCGGTGATCCGCCAGGGGACGGCCTTGGCGGCCTGCAGCTGCCAGCCGCCGTCGCTGACCCGGTCCAGCTCCCACTGCAGGCGATCCAGCGCCGCTCCAGAGGGGAAGAACAGGTGCCAGCCCACGAGGAAGACCAGCAGGCCCCAGCCGGCGCCGATGCCCAGGGGGAGTAGCTTTCGGAGGATCATCCTTCCTCCTCTTCCTGCTCATCGAGCAGCTTGAAGGCCGAGATGTCGAGGGTGACGTCCAGCACCTTGACGCCGGACTGCGTGATGCTCTTGGCGGTGAGGGTGCGGATCAGCAGAGGATAGCCGGTGGACTCCACCTCGTAGAGGAAGCCCACCAGCTGTTCCAGGCTGATGGGGCGCAGCTGGGCGGTGAACTGCTTCTCTTCCAGGCTGTCGAGGGTGGTGGTGCTGCGCTCCTTGACCTGCTTGAGGCTGTCGCGGATCTGGATCTTGTCCGCGCTCTGCTCGAGGAAGGCGCTCAGGGTGGTGCCCTGGTGGGCCCGCAGCTTCTGCTCCGCGTCTTCCAGCTGCTCGATGCCGTCTTCGTAGTCGGCGGCCATCTCGCGCACCATCAGCAGCTGGCTCTTGCGGGTGTCCAGGGTGCCCTCGAGGCGGCTGATGCGGCTCTTCATGGCCATGGTGCCCAGACCCATGACGGCCACGGTGAAGAAGATCACCAGCCCGTAGAGCAGCATGCGGTCCCGGGGGCTCATGCCCTCGAGCACGCCACCGACCCGCTCGCGCAGGCGGTCGAAGGGCCGCGTGATGCTGGCCCAGGCTCCGCCGATCTGATCCTTCATGGCAGCCATCTCAACCCTCCGCCTCTTCGCTGGCGTCCTCGCTCTCGAGGGGGATCGAGAGGGTGAACTGCACCTTGCCGCCGCGCTTCTTCTCGTCGCCCTTGGCCGCGGCCTCGAAGCGCGCCGTGTTCTGCATGCTGGCCTCGATCCTGGCCGCCGCCTCGTAGCCGTCGGTGTCCACCTTGAGGCTGATGGCGGTCTCCGACAGGGTCAGCTCCCGCACGTCCACGGTGGCCTCGTCGGGGGGCGGCATGGCCTCAGAGAGCTCCTTGAGCAGGGTGAGGCTGGGTGGCTCACCGCGCACCGAGGCCCTGAGGGCCTCCACCTTCTGGGTGGTGGCCAGGGTGCCCTCCTGCATGACCGCCACCGCCATGGTGGAGTCGTCCAGCAGCTTGGGGCTGGTGTCCGGGAAGGTGGCCACCACCACCTCGCCGATCTGCCCCTCCACCTGGCCGATGTCGCTGGAGATGCGCGACTGGCTCATGAAGAAGACCACCAGCATGGCCGCGATGAAGCAGGCCGCCATGGCCGCGCCGTAGGTGACCAGGCTCTGCAGGATCTCCAGGCCGCTGTGGTGGGCCAGCTCGCCCTGCCGCAGCTCCAGGGGCTTGCCGCGCAGATCGTCGGCGGCGCGCCGCCCCAGCGCCAGCGCCACGGCGAAGCCGGCCTCGTCTTCGCGCCCGCGGGCCTGCTCGGGGGGCGGCACCATGCGCACGGGCACGCCCAGCTCGTGGGACAGCAGGCTGGGCAGGCCGCGGCTGGCGGAGACGCCGCCGGTGAGCAGCACCTCGTCGATCTCCCGCCCGTGCAGATCCTCGAAGGCGATCAGCGTGGTGCGGATGTCGTTGACCATCTCGAGGGCCGCCTCGCGGACCACGCGGGCGACGGCCTCGGGGTCGGGCGGGCCCTGCTTGTGGGCCAGCGCCTGGTCGCCGGCCGCGGCGGAGAGCTCCGCCTGGGGAGGCACGGGTGCGGGTACGGCGGGCACGGTCTTCTCGTCCACGTCCCAGCCCACGTCCACGGGCACCGCGGTGTCGGTGGAGGGCTCCAGCGACGCCGCCCGCCGGTAGGCCTCGGCGGTGTCGGCGTCCAGGCCGAAGCTGCGACCCAGCCGGCGGTCCAGGTAGGCCGCGCCGCTGAGCATGGCGCGCGCGCCGTGCACCACGCCGTCTTCGAGGTAGGTGACGATGGCGCGGGTGTGGCCGATGTCGATGACCGCCTGGGTGCCCTCGTCGCCCCACACCGACAGCACGTCGGCGTCCAGCGCCAGGTAGCGGGGATCCAGCCCCAGCTCCCGCAGGCCTTCGAGCTGGGCGCGCACCTCCTCGCGGTCCGCCAGGCAGGCCAGCACGCGGCAGCTGCCCTCATCGCGCGCGATGATGCGGTGGGCCAGCAGCATGTCCTCCATGTCGAAGGGCACGAAGTTCTCGACCTCGAAGGGCAGGATGCGGGCCACCTTGCCGCGATCGTCGAAGGGCAGATCCACCAGCCGCAGGCTGGCGCGGTCGGCGGGCCACCCCACGGCCACGCTCTGGGCGCCGTGCAGCTCCTCCTCGTCCAGCAGGGTGGCCAGGGCCTCCAGGCGACGGGCCAGGTCGGGCGGCTGCCCTTCGTCCACCGCCAGCCTGCGCGAGTGCACCCTGGACAGCTTGTAGCGCCCGAAGCTGCCCTCGAGCACGGCCACCTTGACCGCGTGGCCTCCCAGGTCGATTCCGAGTACACGTGCCATGATCCTAGTCCTTCGCTGCGCGGTGCATCAGTCCACCCGCCAGTACTTCATGGTGCCCGTGGCCGACGAGCTGTAGTCCAGCACGGCGGTGATGGTCACGGTGGTGTCTCCCACCACGCCCATGCTGGTGATGGTGAAGACAGTGCTGGAGGTGGTGAGCACCTGGCTCATCTCGTCCGAGGACTCGATGCCCTGGTTCTTGATGTAGTCGATGAAGTCGTCGGGGGACTGGAAGGCCGCCACCGTGACCTGCTCGGCCATGATGTCCAGCACCTGGTTGGCGTGGGCGTCGGAGGGCTGGGGGTTGCCGTAGGCCTTGAGCAGGCCGAACAGGATGTCCCGGCTGGCGGTGTTGATGTTGACCTTGCCGCCGCCCCACACCGTGATGCGATCCTCGAACTTGTCGTAGACCTCGCCCTCCCAGCCGTCCACCAGGCGGATCTCCTGCTTGGAGTCGAACGGCGCGTTCTTGGCCAGGTAGGGGTCTTCGAGGCGGTTGTAGAGGTCGTCCTCGTAGCCGGAGCGGATGCCGCAGCGGGTGTTGTCGGTGTCGACCCAGTCGGCCAGGTTGCCGATGATCTCCCAGCGATCGATGTCGCGGTCGTAGAACCACTGGTCCTGCTCCTGGCCGCTCATGATCCCGTACAGCGTGGTGGCGGTGAGCTCCTGCTGCAGCACGTCCGCGGAGCTGCGGCTGGAGAAGCCGTTGAGCCCCACCTTGCTGTCCTCGTCCACGATGGAGGCGTTGAAGTCGCCGTCGAAGTCCAGGAAGTGCTTGTCAGAGAAGTGGCCGCTGGAGGCCTCCTCGCGGGACTCTTCCGCGATCTCTTCGCCGACCGTGCCCGTGGTGCGCACCTCCTGCAGCTCCTCTTCGGCCAGGTCGTCCACGTCGCCGCCGGAGACGAAGATCATGCGCATCAGGCCCGTGCTGATGAAGGGCACCGCCTGCCACAGGGCGTCGCCCATGTTGACCCCGAACATGGAGCCGTAGTCCGCCAGGGAGCTGTTCTTGAGCTGGTAGTTGGCGGCCAGCAGCAGCTTGTAGACGTTCACCCCGGTGCGGGCCAGCCAGTAGGCCTGCACCTCTTCTTTTTGGTGGGAGGCCAGCAGCAGGCGCACGCGCGCGCCGAAGTTCATCTCCGCCACCAGCACGGTGATGATCATGATGGCCGAGACCACCACCAGCAGGGCCACTCCGGACTGGGACTGGCGGCCGCGGCGGCGCCCCCGCAGCACGGGGCCGCCGGCCGCCTGCCGCCAGCGCTCGTGGCGCGGATGCACAGCCAGCCCGCGCGGGCGGGTGAGCTCGCGCCATGTCCAGCGGCAGAGGCGGGCGAGCATCAGCTGGACTCCTGCTGGGAGGCGCCCAGGGCGAAGACGGAGCGCTGCAGCGGCTCGGCGTACTCGAGCATGATGGTGGTGACGTAGCTGTGGTCGATCCAGTCGCCCTCGTTCTCCAGATCGGGAGCGGCGATGATCAGCACCAGCTTGACCGCCCGCGGCAGGCGGTCAGGGGTCTCCACGCCGGTGGTGCTCCACTCCTCGAGCCACTCGCCGGTGTTGCCGTCCAAATAGAGCAGATCGAAGCGCCGCACGCCGTGGGCGAGGGGCAGGATCACGCCATCTTTGTCGGGCTCCTCGTCCACCCTGGGGGCCTCGCGGTGCAGCAGGACCATCAGGTTGGGGTTCTCGGGATCGCTCTCCCCCCAGATGGTGATCTCGGTCTGGTCGCACTCCCGGGCGTCCCGGTAGAGGCGCTGGTGGGACAGGGTGGTGAACCAGATCTCGTCCACGGGATCGTCGTCGGTGGCGATGAACACGGTCTGGTAGGTGTTGACCGCGGCGACGCTGGGCGTGAGGAAGGCCAGCCGCAGCTCCCGGGAGACCCGCTCCAGGGCCACGCGGGCGCTCTGCTGCACGCCGTCGTTCTCGGCCAGGAGGTCGCGCGCGCGCAGGCTGTTGCGCAGCGTGGCGATGACCACGGCGCCGATCATGGTGAGCAGGGCCACGGCCACCATCACCTCGATCAGCGTGAACGCCCGGCTGCGACCGCGCATCAGCGCACCCCCCCGACACCCTGGGGCAGCTGCACGCCCGGGCTGCTGCTGGAGCTGCTCTTGGAGGAGGAGCTGGAGGAGCTGGAGGAGCCGCTGCTGCCGCTCATGGCGCCGAACAGGGCCATGGCGCCGGGGTTGATGACGTGGGTGGTGATCTCCACCTGGTCGAGCTCTTCGGTGTTCTCGCCCCACCACACCAGCACGCGCGCCTCGCGGATGTAGACCCCCAGCATGTCGGTGATCATGTCGGAGGACACACCCATCTCGTCCAGCCCCGGGGTCTGCTGGTCGGCCTGGTCGGCCTGGTCCTGCAGCTCCGAGTCCTGCTCGCCCCAGTAGCCGTTGCCCGCCAGGCCTTCGGCCATGCCGCTGAGATCACCGCCCAGCTCCAGCTCGATCTTGCGGATGGTGTAGGCCCAGAAGAACTCCTCGTAGGCCTCGTCCAGGTCCAGCCCCAGGTCCATGCCCTCTTCGTCACCGAAGTCCGAGAAGTCGCCCTCCTCTTCGATATCCTGCTCGCCGAAGCCCTCGCTCTCCATGAGCAGCTGCACCTCGGCCATCTTCTCTTTGGCCAGCATGGTGGCCACCAGCAGCTTCTCGGTCTCCTGGGTCATGAGCACGGCGGTGGCCTGGGAGTGCACCAGCACCGCCAGGGCCCCGGCCAGGATGGCCACGGCCACCATCACCTCCAGCAAGGTGAAGGCGCGGCGACGGCGGGTCCTGGCGAGGATCAGGCTCATCCCTGGGGCATCTCCGGGCCCTCGGTGGGCAGCCACTCGAACAGCTCCTGCGGGTCGACGGCCTCGTCTTCGAGGTGGATGCGGCCGGTGAGGGGCTCCACGATGACGGTCCAGCCCTCTTCGAGATCGTCTTCGTCCACGATGCGCACCACCAGAGGCTCCATCTGGCCGTTGGGGAAGATGTGGGCGTAGACCAGGGTGGCGTCCTCGGGATCTTCCGGGGGCTCGTCGGAGGGTTCTACTGGCTGCTCGTGCTGGGGGGTCCAGACCCAGCCGAAGCGCGAGCCGCCCGGCAGCTGCACCTGGGTGTCCAGGGTGACGTCTTCCAGGCCCGCGAAGCGGCCGGTCTGATCCTGGAGATCGTCGGCCTCGCCCTCCTCGATCTGCCGCTCGGTGAAGCGCGCCAGGCGATCTTCCAGCTCGGCCTCCCACTCCAGGCGCTCCTCTTCGCTGGTGAAGATGGTGGCGTCGGGGCTGCCTGCTTCCACCAGGTAGGCGCCGTTGTCCAGGTCGAAGGTGACCCGGAAGGTGACGTTGCGCAGGGTGGCCTCGTCGCGCAGGTAGGCGAAGGCCGTGGCCAGCTCCTGCACCGCCCCGCGCTGCTGCAGGGCCAGCAGCCCCGCCATGCTGGGGATGCCGATGCCCAGCACCAGCAGCACGATGGCCACCACCACCATGATCTCCATGAGGGTCATGCCGCGACGGCGGCGGGCCCTCGAGAAGTGCGCGGGAGGGGGCGGGCGCTGCTGCATGGGGTGCTAGTCCTCCAGCTCCTCGCCGTCCATGTTCCAGGACTGGATGTCGGCGTCGGCGTCTTCGCCGCCTTCCTTGCCGTCCTTGCCCAGGGAGACGATCTCGTAGTCGGAGCTGCCGTGGCTGCCCGGCGAGTAGTACTGGAACTCGCCGCCCCAGGAGTCGGTGGGCACCTCGCCCGGGGTGGGCATGTACTTGGAGGCGGACTCCAGGCCCTGGGAGGTGCTGGGGTACTTGCCCTTGTGCTTGACCGCGTACATCTGCAGGGCCTGCTCGATCTGCCCGATGCGGATCTTGGTCATGTCGGCGTTGGCCTCGTCCAGGCGACCGAGCACCACCACCGCCAGCACCGACATGAGGGTGATGATGATGGTGATGACCACCATGATCTCCACCAGGGTCATGCCGCTGCGGCTGCGGGCATAGGCGCGCAGGGCCGCGTTCCTGTTCGGGTTCATGGGAAACCTCCGGGTGCGTGGGTGTCGAAGAGTGGGATCAGAAGAGACTATGAACCTGCGAAGCGCGACATCTGCATCATGGGCAAGAGCAGGGCCAGGGCGGTGACGCCGATGGTGCCGCCCATGACCACGATGAGCAGCGGCTCCAGCAGGGAGGTGAAGGTGGTGAGGGCCCGCTCCACCGCCTTGTCGTAGGCGTTGGCGACCTTCTCGAGCATGGGCTCCAGCTCGCCGGTGCGCTCGCCGATGGCGATCATGTGGGTGACCAGGGCGGGAAACTCTCCGCTCTGGCGCAGGGGGCCGGCCACAGACTGGCCCTCGCGGATGTTGTCGGCCGCCTTGCCGATGGCGTCGGACAGCACCACGTTGCCCACCACCTTCTTGACGATGTTCAGCGCGGTGAGGATGGGCACACCCGAGGCCAGCAGGGTGGCGAAGGTGCGGCAGAAGCGGCTGACCGCGATGGTGCGCAGGATGCCGCCCACCACCGGGGTGCGCAGCATGAGCAGGTCCCAGCGCTGGCGGCCGGACTCGGTCTTGAGCCAGCGCCGCCACAGGAAGATCACCAGGCCGAGGACCAGCGAGATGAGCCACCACCAGTCCATGAAGAACTGGGAGCTGTCGAGCAGCAGCCTGGTGAGCAGGGGCAGGCCTTCGCCGAAGCTGTCGAACAGCTTGCGCACCTTGGGCACCACCACCAGCATGATCAGGGTGAGCAGGCCCACACCCACGAACGCCATCAGCGCCGGGTAGATGAGCGCCGAGATCACCTTGCTGCGCAGCTCGAGCATGGACTCGGTGTGCTCGGTCAGCCGCTCCAGCACCTTGTCCAGCGCCCCGGACTGCTCGCCGGCCGCCACCATATTGACGTAGAGATCGTCGAAGACCTTGGGGTGGTTGCGCAGGGCCTTGGCCAGACTGGCGCCCTCGTTGACGCTCTCGCGCACGTCGGCCAGGACCGCCTTGAGGGCAGGCTTCTCCACCTGGTCCAGCAGGGCGGAGAGGGCCTCGACCATGGGGATGTTGGCGCCCACCAGGGTGGACAGCTGGGAGGTCATGGTGGCCACGTCGGACTTGCTGACGAACTGCAGGGTCTTGGAGAAGTCCACCTCCATGGACAGCCCCGTCTTCTTGCTGGCGCTCTTGCCCCTGGCTCCGTTGAGCTTGGCGGCGGTGCCCGCGCGCTGCTCCTTGACCTCGGTGGGGAAGACCCCCTGCCGCCGCAGCCGGCTGCGGGCCGTGCGGGCGGAGTCGGCGTCGATGATGCCGCTCTTGTCCTTGCCCTTGGCGTCCAGGCCCTTGTATTCGTAGACAGGCATCGCGGTCGTCTCAGTCCAGCTCGATGACGTCCTCCTGCGTGACGCGGGCCACCTCGTCGAGCGAGGTGATGCCTTCCAGCACCTTGCGGATGCCGTCGTCGCGCAGGGTGCGCATGCCGTTGGAGATGGCCTTGGCCCGGATGGTCCCGGCGTTGGCGTTGGTGGAGACCAGTGCGCGGATCTCCTCGTCCACCGACAGCAGCTCGTAGATGCCCGTGCGGCCCTGGTAGCCGGTGTCGAGGCACTCCTTGCAGCCACCGGCCCGGTGGATGGACATGCCGCGCGCCGCGGCCTGGCGCAGGGTGGTGAGGGCCGCGTCGCCCAGGCCCAGGCCCTGGAGCTCCTCGAGGCTGGGGTGGTGGGGCAGCTTGCAGTGGGGGCAGAGGCGCCGCACCAGGCGCTGGGCCAGCACCGCCACCAGCGACGAGGACACCAGGAAGGGCTCCACGCCCATATCGGTGAGGCGCGAGAACGCGGTGGGGGCGTCGTTGGTGTGCAGCGTGCTGAACACCAGGTGGCCGGTGAGGGAGGCCTGCACGGCGTTGTCGGCGGTCACGCCGTCGCGGATCTCACCCACGAGGATCACGTCGGGGTCCTGGCGCAGGTGGGCGCGCAGGGTGGAGGCGAAGGTGAGATCGATCTTGGGGTTGACCTGGGTCTGGCCGATGCCCCGCAGCTCGTACTCGATGGGATCCTCGATGGTGAGGATGTTCTTGTCCACCGCGTTGATCTCGGACAGGGCCGAGTACAGGGTGGTGGTCTTGCCGGAGCCCGTGGGGCCCGTGACCAGCAGGATGCCGTGGGGCAGGCGGATGAGCCGGCGGAAGGCGTCCAGGTTGTCGCGGCCCATGCCCACCTGCTCCAGGTTGAACACGGTGCCCTTCTCGAGGATGCGCATGACCACCCGCTCGCCATGCCGCACGGGCAGGGTGCTGACGCGCAGGTCGATCTCGCGGCCCGCCATGCGGGTGCGGATGCGGCCGTCTTGAGGGATGCGCTTCTCGGCGATGTTCAGCCCGGCCATGATCTTGACGCGGCTGACGATGCTGGCCTGCAGCCGCGGAGGCGGCTTGACCACCTCGTAGAGCACACCGTCGATGCGGAAGCGCACCACCAGCTCCTTCTCGAAGGGCTCGATGTGGATGTCCGAGGCGCGGTCCTTGATGGCCTGCGTGAGCAGGGAGTTGACGAAGCGGATGATGGGCGCCTGGTTGGGATCGTCCAGCAGGTCGGCGTCCAGATCCAGGTCGTCGGGCAGCTCGCCGCCGGTCTCGTCCTCGATCTCCTCCATGACCGCGCTGGCGGTGCGGCTGGCCTTGTCGAAGCTCTTGTTGATGAGATCCTGGAGCAGGTCGTGGGGCACCAGCACGGGTCGGCAGCGGCGCCCCAGCAGCAGACGCAGGTCGTCGATGGCGGCCAGGGAGCCCAGCTGGCCGATGGCCACCACCACGGCGCCGCGCTCCTCGTACAGGGGCAGCACGCCCTGGTCGCGGGCCAGGGCCAGGGGCAGGCGTCGCACCAGGGCCACGTCGACCCGCTCCAGGTCCACCCGTTCGAGCATGGGCAGGCCGGACAGGGCGCTCAGGGTGCGGGCCAGGGCGTCGGAGCGCACACCCTCTGTGCGCCGCAGCGCCTCGAGCAGGCCGACGCCGTCTTTCTCGGCCTGCTCCACCGCCGAGACGATGGCCGCCTGGGCCACGCCGCGGCTGGCCAGCTCCTGTTCGAGGGGGATCCTGCGGATGCCCATGGCTAGGGTGCCTCCTGCTCGCCCTCGGTGGCCGGGTCCTGGCCCTCCATCCACTCGTCCAGCTGCTCGTCCTGCTCGCCCGGGACCTCGAGCTGCTCGGCGTCTTCGGGCACCACCGTGCCGCTGCCGTCGATGGAGGTGACGTTGGAGGCGTTGCCCAGCTTGGTGCGGTACACCGAGGGCTCGTCCACCACGTTCATGGAGTACTGCAGCAGGCTCTGGAACTCGGCCTCCTGCTCGTCGCGGCTCTTGCCGTAGAAGCGCCGGATGAACTCGTTGCGCTGCGCCACCTTGACCCGGTACACCTCTTCGAGATCCTCGGGCCCATCGATGACATGGGGCGTGAGGAAGATGAGCAGGTTGGTCTTGCGGCTGACGGTGCGCTGGCCCCTGAACAAGAAGCCCAGCAGGGGGATGTCGCCCAGGATGGGGACCTTGGTCTCCACCTCGGTGTCGGTGCTGCCGATCAGGCCACCGAGCACGACGGTCTGGTTGTCGCGCACCACCACCGTGGTCTCGGCGCTGCGCTTGGAGGTGATGAAGCCGGCGGAGTTGACGTCGAGGCCCTGGGAGTCCTCTTCGATCTCCTGCACCTCCTGGTAGACCTCCAGGCTGACGTAGTTGGACTCGTTGATCTGGGGGGTGACCTTGAGCGTAGTGGCCACGTCTTCGCGCTGGTAGGAGACGATGGGGTTGTTGTTGGAGTCGCGGCCGGTGGACACCGGGAAGGGGATGTTGCGACCCACCACGAAGCTGGCCTCTTCGTTGTCGGTGGTGAGCACGTTGGGGGTGGAGATGATGTTGACCGCCGAGTTGGCCTGCAGCGCGTTCAGGGCGACGCCGAAGACCGGGACTGACAGATCGTAGGAGGTGCCCGTGCCCGTCCCGTCGTCCACCGACAGGCTCATGGACTCGCCGAAGACGCCCATGGCCAGCCCCGACAGGGCATCGGTGCTCAGCCCCAGGGAGCTGCCGTTGAGCTGCGCCGAGTACACCCCGTAGTTGCCGTCGTCGCCCAGGCTGCCGGTGTGGTAGCCCAGGCCAACGTCGAAGGTGTCCTCGCTGGCCATCTCGAGGATGACCACCTCGACGAAGACCTGCTTGCGACGGATATCGAGCTTGTCGATGACCTGCTTGATGATCCGGAAGTCCTCGGGAGAGGCGATGATCACCAGGGAGTTGGTGTTCTCGTCGCTGGCCACCTGCATGCCGGACTCGAAGGCCGCCACCGCGCCGGTGCTGCTCTCGGTCGAGTCGGCGCCCGGGCGCCCGGGGGGGCCACCGCGCTGCTGGGAGCCGCGGCCGCCACGCTGCTGGGAGCTGCTCCTGCCGCTGCGGCTGGAGCTGGAGCTGGAGCTGGAGCTGTTGGCCAGGTTGGACAGCACCTGGGCCACGTCTTCGGCCTTGGCGTGCTCGAGGTAGATGACGTGGATCTGGGAACGCGAGGAGGGGTCTACGTCCACGTCCAGCTCGGCGATGATCTCTTTGATGGCGTCCATGGCCTCTTCGTTGGCCTGCACGATGAGGGAGTTGGTGCGCTCGTCGGAGATGATCTTGTTGATGAAGCGGCCCTCGCCCACCGAGGTGGCGGAGGCTTCGGAGGGCTGCTTGTCCTCGCGGCCGCGGCCACGGGCGCGGCTGCGAGCGCGGCGACGGGCCGCGGCGCTGGAGGCGTCGTCGCTGCCGCCGCTGCTGGAGCTGCCCTCCACCCCGTAGAGCTCCTCGATGATGGTCTCCACGTCGGCGGCCTCGGCGTAGACGAGCGGGATGATCTCCACGGTGGAGCGGGGAGAGGCGACGTCGAGCTCCATCAGGATGTTGTAGACGCGGCGCAGGTTGGTGGCGGCGTCGGTGATGATCAAGGTGTTGGTGGGCGAGTAGGCGATGACCCGGCCAGCCCCGGAGGAGAGATCCTTCACCACCGTCGAGACGTCCTTGACCGCCACGTTGTCGAGCTGGATGAGCTGGGTGACGAAGTTGTCGGTGTAGGGGAGCCCCTCGCCCTGGTACACGCGCAGCGGTGACTTGGCGGCTTCGCTGGACTTCACCACCTTGGTGGCCTTGCCCACGGTGACCGTGGTGTAGCCGGAGACCTCGAGCGCCGAGATGAAGGCCTCGTAGGCCTCGGCCACGGTGACCTTCTGGTGGCTGATGATGGTGATGCGGCCCGAGAGCTTGTCACCCAGGATGAAATTGCGGCCGGTGATCTCGGCCATGTACTTGATGATGTCGTTGATGTCGGCGTCGACGAAGTCGATGGTGACCTTGGCGTTGGGATCCAGGATGGGGGGTCGCTGGCGCTCCTCGTCGGGGGCTGCGCTGCTGCTGGCCTCCTCGTCGTCGTCGTCGGAACCAGAAGAGCTGGAGGAGCTGGAGGAGCTCGACGAGCGATCGCTGCTGGAGCCGCCGGAGCTGCTGTCGTCGTCATCGGAAGCGGCGGCGTCGTCACCGGGGCGCGCCGGGGGCTCATCGCCCGGCTTGGCCTGGGCGGAGATGCCGGTCTTGGGGCTGATGGGCCCGGCCCCCCTGCGCCCCGGCAGGGGCATGCCATGGCGCAGGGGCCCAGTGGGCGCGGGGATGATGGGGACGAGGCTGCCCTCGTCGTCGGAGGCTTCTTGTCCGGCCTCGTCGGAGGCAGCGTCGTCCTGCCCGTAGGCGGGCGCCACGCCCAGGCCCAGGGCCAGGACTGCGGCCAGCCAGGAAGGGGCGATCTTGCGATGAGATGGAATGAGCATGCCTAGCGCGCTCCCGGGGTTCGGGGCCCCATCAACGAATCGTGTATTCAAAGGTGTTCTTCTGGTTTCTGCGCGTGAGGTCGAAGCTGAAGGACCGCTCGCTCTGCAGCGACTGGAAGGCCCCCATGGCTCCGGTGGCGCTGGTGAGCGGGGTGCCGTTCACGCCGTGCACCACGTCGCCGTTCTTGATGCCCAGCTTCTGCAGCATGCTCCCCCGCCGGATGGCGCTGAGCCTGAACCCGTCGATCTCTCCGTCGGGGCCCTTGTGGGGGGTGGCGCGCACCTGGGAGATGAGGGAGTCGATGTTGGACAGCGCCCCGGCGATGAAGCTCTCGTCCACCTCCCAGCTGAACTCTCCCGTCTGGGTGATGCCCTCGTCGTCGTCGGTCTTGCTGGAGCTCGCCTTGCTGGAGCCGGCGCGCTTGCTGCCCTCTCCGCCCATGTCGAGGTATTCGATGCTGCCGTCGCTGCGCTTGATCACCACCTTCTTCTGCTCGATGCGCAGGATGGTGGCCTCGCCCAGCAGGTCGTCGCCGATGCCGTAGCCCTGCACCTTGCCGTCCTTGTCGCCCGCAGAGATCAGCGCCGAGCTGAAGTCCTCGGGCTCGGCCACCACCGTCGCCAGCAGGGTGACCTGCAGGTCGGTGCGCCGGCCGCCGTCACCGGTCTCCTCCGCGCTGGCCGTGGTGCCCACGGCGCTGGAGTCGAAGATGTTCCGGTCGAGGATGGGGTCGAGGTAGGAGCGCTTGGGCAGCGCCCCGCTGGACTCGCGGTTCCGGGCGCGGCGGGAGCCGCTGGTGGCGGCTGGTTCCAGGTCGGCCACCGCCACCGAGGCACCCTCGGGCAGCTGGAGCAGGCGCGCGACCACCTGCCCGGCCCCCAGGGCCGCCAGCAGCGCCGCGGCCGCGATGATGAAGCCGTTCCGCAACCACTTGCCGGGTTCACGGACCAGCGCTGCGGGCTTGTCTGCGGGGTCCACGGGTGCGCCTCTGGGCTCGGGGATCGGGACTGTGTCGAGGTACAGCAAATACCATGCCATCACCACCCATGCCCTGAGACGCCCATACCCACGCAGCCAGCGGCTGTTCGAGGCCTCGTCCCGGTCACCTTGTCACGGGATGGCATGTGGTCCCCACAGACTGTGACAAGCTGTCACGGGCGTCGCTCCGTCGTTCTCGGTTGCCCGCACACCGAGCGGCTTCAGCGCTCGACTGAGACGCGCCGCCAAAGTATGCTCACGTGCCACGCTCTGCTGGGGAGCCGCCCGTGCCCACCGCCACTCGAACGGTCGTCTTCACCGACCTGGCCAACTACACGGCCTCGGTGTCCCGCTCCAACCGTGAGGCGCTCCGCGACCTGCTCCGTAGCCACGAAGCCCTGGTCATCCCCACCCTCCGGCGCCACAACGGCAAGGTGGTCAAGAACCTCGGCGATTCCTTCATGGCCCTGTTCGACTCGGCCACCGATGCGGTGCGCGCCGGGCTCGACCTGGTGGGCCGCGCCGCCGCCGCGGGCCTCTCCATCCGGGTGAGCGCGGCCACCGGAGACGTGGAGGAGATCGACGGCGACGCCTTCGGTGACGCCGTCAACCTGGCCGCCCGGATCAACAGCAAGACCCCCGCCGACGAGGTGTGGTTCAGCGAGGGCACCTTCCTCTGCATGAACCAGGCCGAGATCCCCTGGGACAGCGTGGGCATCTACACCCTCAAGGGCATCGCGGGCGACGTCCCCGTCCACCGCGCCGTCCCTCCCGGCCGCGCCTGGCTGCCCGAGCAGGTGGCCCTGGCGGCGCGGCAGCACACCCTGGTGGTGGTGCGCCCCGACCAGCCCCACCCTCCCCTGCCCCCCGAGCCGGTGGTGCTCGCCCTGGACTTCAAGCCCGGCAGCGACGCCCTGAAGCGCACCGTCGAGAGCCTACCGGTCCTCGATCCGGCCTGCATCTACATGGCGGCCTACCACATCGCCCCCGGCGACCGGTTCTCCTGGGAGAAAGACGGCCACGGCCTGGCCATCGGCACGCCCGAGTCCATCGAGGCCGCCATCGTCGAGCAGCAGCGGGTGATCACCCAGGACGCCGGGTCCAACACCATCATCCTCGACACAGGCTTCAACGCCGCGCTGCAGATCGCCTACGCCGGGCTGGCTCTGCCCGCGGTGCCCATGTCCGACGTGGTGGGGGGCTACTCCTACGACCTGGTGGATCACGGCCAGTGGGTCAACAGCTCCGACCGAGCGGTGCTGCGCATCGACGTGGCTCCCGGCGGTGTGTCCCTGGTGGCCACCTCCCCACGGGTCTCGGTCAACGAACGCCCCGTGCCCATCCGGGAGCGGGTCCCGCTGCGCAACGGCACGGTCATCTCCGTGGGCGACAAGGTCCATGTCTTCCGCGACGTGGGCTCCCCTTCCTACGCCGGTTTCCTGCTCTCCGACGTCCCCAACCACATCATGGTGGCCGAGGGCCAGACCGCAGAGCTGGGTCGCGAGCCGGCCCACCCCGGCCTGTCGCTGCCCGACCGGCGCGGCCAGGCCAACATCCGCTGGTGCGCCGGCGCGCGAGCAGCCCGAGCCCGAGAGAGCGGTTTCACCCTCGATCGCGCCCTCGCCGGGCGACACCAGGTGGCGGTCACACCGCAGGCCGGGGGCTGCCAGATCACACCGCTGCACGAGCGCTGCCCCACCTGGCTGTGGCGCGCCTCGGGAGAGCTGGAGCGGGCGCAGTCCTCCTCCCAGGCCGAGATCGGCGAGTACCTGGTGGTGGGCACCACGGTCATCGCGCTGCAACCCCCGGTCCGGTAGGATAGCCGGGCCAGGTACCGCGAGGCCCCCGTCCATGATCGAAGCCGACCAGATCCTCGACCGCGTTCGCTCCCAGCCTCTGTTCGAAGAGCTGAGCGAAGAAGAGACCCGCAGGCTGCTGATGCAGTGTCAGATCGCCCTCTACCTCAAGGGCAAGGTCATCTTTCGTGAAGGGGCGCTGGGCGATTCACTGATGGTGGTGCTGCAGGGCGACGTCAGCCTGCGCTGCGAGGCCGAGCGCGGCGTCACCGTTGAGGTCGCCACCATCAGCGACGGCGCCGTGCTGGGAGAGATGGCGGTCATCGATCCCGCACCCCGCGCTGCGGCCGCGGTGGCCACGAGCAACACCGTGCTGCTCATCATGAGCAAGGCCACCCTCGACGAGCTGATCGCCTCAGCGCAGCCCGCCGCCGCCAAGCTGCTGCGGCACATCCTCAGGCTGCTCGCCCGCCGCTTCCGCACCATGGACGACCGCATCGAGGAGCTCTTCGCCTCCAGACTGGCCGACCTCCCTCCGCCCGACAAGCAGACCACCTGGAACATCGCCCCGGGGGAGTGAACATGCCCATCGAGCCCGTCTACCTCAAGGCCATCCCCCTGCTTCGGGAGCTCTCCCTGTCCGACCACCGCGAGCTGGCCCGCAGGCTCGAGCTGTGCCGCTTCGACCAGGGACAGGCCGTCATCGAGCAGGGGACCGACAGCGGAGGCTTCTTCTTCGTGCTCGAGGGCACGCTGCAGGTCTCCCGCCAGATGCCCCAGGACAACCAGCTCAACCTGGCTCAGATCGGCAAGGGCCACATCGTCGGCTATCTCTCCATGATCGACGCCCACGTCCGCTCCGCCACGGTCACCGCCACCACCCCCGTGGTGCTGGCCGAGTTCGGCCGCGAGGCCTTCTCGGCCATGATGAAGTCCGATCAGCCGCTCGCCGTGCGCTTCCTGCAGGTGCTGGGCCGCGAGATGATCCGCACCCTGCGCCTGGCCAACCGCCGCTTCACCACCGCGGCCACGCTCCCGCCCGACGCCTTCCTCACCCCCGAGCACCTGGAAGCCCAGCTCTCCGGGAACAAGACCGGGTTCTGAAGGGCCGCCAGGCTCAGCGAGTGGCCAGATCGGCCACGCCAGCGCTGGGCTGGACCTGGTGTGGGATGGGCTCGCGCAGGCGCTTGACCGAGGGCGGCAGGAATTCCACTCCAGCCGCGCGCAGGCCGCGCGCCACCACCAGCGGTGCGGGCGAGCCCAAGCGCTCGCCGCGATCCAGCACGTGGTGCAGCACCGCCACGCCACCCACCCGGGCCAAGGTGGAGGCTTCGCGCTCCAGGCCCACCACGTCTTTGTGGGGATAGCGGATCACCTGCTTGCGTCCTGGATAGTGGGAGGATCCAGCTCCCACCACCGGCTCCATGGAGGTGCCGCGGGTCATCTCGGCCACGCGATAGGAGAAGCGGCTCTGCAGGGTCTCGACCCCGCGCACCAGGGCCGAGCCCACGGCGTAGCGGTCGATGGGGGCCTGGGCGGCCACCAGGGCCGCGATGGCGTGCTCGTCGAGCCCGCCCGAGGCCATGATGGTCACCTCGTCGAGCCCGTGGGAGTCGAGGGCCTGGCGGCAGCGGCGAGCCTTGCGCAGCAGGTTGGGCTGGCCCAGCCTGACGCTGGCCTGGGTGCCGCGATAGGCGCGGTAGCGGGCCACGCTGGCGCGCGGATCATCTTCTGACAGGGCCAGCTGCAGGCCATCGGGGAAGTGCACCCGCATGGCCTCCAGGGCTCGCCGCTCATCGCGGTAGATGGCGACGAAGCCGCCGGAGAGCGCGCCGATGGGAGCGATGTGGTGGGTGCCCGCGGCCAGCACGTTGCTGGTGTTGGTGATGCCACCGATGTACGCGGCTCGCGACGCTGCCCTGGCGCTCTCGGCGCAGGACCAGCGGCGCGCGGCGAAGTCGAGCACCTCGTGATCACCCGCGGCCTGGACGATGCGGCAGGCCCGCGTGGCCACCGCGGAGCCGAAGCCCACGCGCTGGATCAGCGACGACTCGGCCAGCACGCACTGCACCAGCGGCGCGGTGATGCGCAGCACGGGCTCGCGGGGGAAGAAGGGCGTGCCCTCGGGCATGGCCCAGATGTCGCCCGAGAAGCGCATGTGGCGCAAAGACTCGAAGAAGGTGTCGCTGACCCGCGAGAATTCCGGTAGGGAACGAAGGTAGTCCACCGTGGCCTTGTCGAAGCCCATGCCGAGGACGTCCGCGATGGCTTCGTCGATGCCCGCGCAGATGGCGTAGCCATAGTGCTCCGGCAGCTCGCGCAGGTAGAGATCGAAGGTCGCCTCGCCCCAGAGTCCGTCGGCGTGGTAGACGGCAGCCGCGACGAGCTGGTACAGCTCTGCCACGAAGCCACCCTGCCGGTCCTCTTGCGCTCCAGGTTGCTCTGTCATGGCCAGAAACCGCCTCTCTCGGAGAAAAGGATCCCCCTCTACCACGGTGGTGGTGGACGGTCACTCCGCGCGCTGGCTGGCGCAGGGCTTCAGCTGGGTCTACCCCAAGGAGGTGGCCGAGCGCCCCTCTGGCTGCAGGCCGGGCGACCAGGTGGAGCTGGCGGACAGGTCGGGCAGGCCGCTGGGCACCGGCATCTGGGACGAGGGCTGGATCGCTGTTCGGCGCTACCGCAGCGACCGGGGCGCTCTGGACGCCCCCTTCATCGCCAGCCTGCTGCAGCGCTGCCTGGCGCGCCGCCGCGGGCTGCTGCCCCCCGAGACCACCGCCTGGCGCCTGGCCCACGCCGAGAACGACGACCTGCCGGGTGTGCGCGTGGACGTGTGGGGCGACCAGCTGCACCTGACCCTGGACTCCGTCGCGCTGCGGCGCCTGCTCCCTGCGCTCCAGCAGGGGCTGGAGCAGCTGATGCAGCCCGGCTGGATCTCCCTCGGCTTCCGCCGCGATCCACGGGACCACGGGGGCGAGCTGCCCCTCGCGGAGTGGCTGCTGCATCCGCAGGGCAGCGGCCCTGCCCCCCGGCCGGAGGAGCGCGAGACCATCGTGCAGGAGCGCGGTCTACGCTACCGCGTGCGCCCGGGGGCCGGCTCGGACGCCGGCCTCTTCGCCGACATGCGCGACAACCGCGGCTGGCTGGAGCCCCACTGGAGCGGGCGCCGCGTGCTGAACCTCTTCGCCTTCACCGGCGCCTTCTCGCTCTGCGCCGCCAAGGCTGGGGCCCGCCAGGTGGTCACCAGCGACCTGGCGGCCACCGCCCTGGAGCGGGCCCGCGAGAACTTCCGTCTGAACGATCTCGACCCCGAAGACTGGGAGTTCCCGCGTCAGGACGCCTTCAAGCTGCTTGACCGCCTCCGGCGCACCGGGCGGCGCTTCGACCTCGTGCTGGCGGATCCGCCGCCTTTCTCCCAGGCAGGTGGCTCCACCTTCTCCGCTGGCAAGGACCTGGCCCGCCTGGCTGGGGCCTGCCTGCGCGTGCTGGATGAAGGCGGCCTGCTGGTGCTGGCCTGCAACCAGGGCAGCGTCTCGCCCCGCGCCTTTCACCAGGCGGTGCTGCAGGCTGGACAGCGAGCGGACCGGCGCCTCTACCAGGTACACGCGGGCAGCCAGGCCCCCGACTTTCCCGCGGCGGCACACTTCCCCGAGGGACGCTACCTCAAGCTCGGCGCATGGATCGCCGAGGGGAGCGGCCCATGAACTCCTCCCTCGGACCAGCGCGGGTGCTGCGACGCGAGCTCTCACCCCCTGGTCTACCCTGGACGCTCACCGTGATCGAGGTGCTCTCCGGCACACCCGGCCCCTGTGCGGCCATCTGCGCGGCGCTGCACGGCGACGAGGTGGTGGGCACCGGCGTGGTGCACCGGCTGGCACAGCAGCTCCCCAGGGCACTGCGCCGAGGCAGCGTGCTGCTCTTCCCGGCCCTGAACCCGCCGGGGCTTCGCCTGGGGGCCCGCCGCCTGCCGGGCGAGGAGCGCGACCTCAACCGGCTGTTCCCCGGCGACGCCCGCGGCGATGGCGGGGAGCGCGCCGCCAGCTGCATCTGGCACGAGCTGCTGTCCCGGCGGCCCGAGGCGGTGCTGGATCTGCACGCCGACAGCCCGGCCTGCATCCCCTACGCCATCCTGGACCGCGTGCTCGCCCGCCAGGGGCGGCCGGCGCGTCGGCGCCTGAAGGCGATGCGTGCCCTGGCCGCGGCCACGGGCCTGACCGTCATCAGCGACTACCCCGAGGCTCCCTACCGCCACCTTGGCCTGGACCGCTCGCTGGCCGGGGCGCTGGTGAACCAGGGCAACATCCCGGCCATCACCCTCGAGCTGGGGCCGCGGCGCATGGTGGATCCTGTCGCCGTCGACAGCGGGGTCGTGGCGACGCTGGGTGTGCTCACCCAGCTGGGTATGGCCGCGCGGCCCGCGACCGCCCACCCCAGCCTGGTGGGAGGCGGCCCCTGGCGGCGCGACTCCGGCCCGCGCAGCACGCGGGAGGGCCTGCTGGTGCCGCTCTGCACACCTGGCACCGTGCTGGTGGAAGGCAGCACCATCGCCGAGGTGCGGGACATCGACGGCACCGCGCTGGAGTGCATCGAGGTGCCGCGCACCAGCGTGGTGCTCAGCCTGGTGGAGCAGAGCTGGTGCCAGGCGGGCAGCCACGTGGCCACGGTGGCCGTCCCTGACGAAGACTAGTGCCGGCGGCAGCAAGTCCTGCCCCCGTCGCCGAGGCAGCGTAGCCGCCTGCACGACGGCCGCGGAAGCGGCCGTGGGGGGATGCGCCGGCGGCGTATGTTGGGGGGCGAAGGCCCCCCATGAAGAGCCAGACTGGTGACCCGGGGCCGCGCAGCGCCCGGCGCGAGGCGCCGCCCCAAGTCCGGGCAGGACTTGGGGCCCGGGGCACTAGTCCACCGCGTCCAGCTCCATGGTGCCGGAGTAGCGCAGCATGCCGTCGGGGCTGGTGTGCTCGGCCGAGAAGCTGGTGGAGACGTGCTGGTCGCTGGCGGAGCCCTCGTAGGGCTGCTCGTAGCGGGTGCCCTGGTCGTCGTAGAAGAACAGGTCGCCGCGGATGGTGTCGTCGGTGCGCTGGCCGTCGATCTCGAAGATGACATCCCACACGACGTAGCCCCAGAACAGCTCCACGTGGCACTGCCCGGTGCCGGTGACCGCCCAGCTCCCGTCCAGATCGAGGTCTACGGTGCCTTCGCAGGGCTGCTCGTCGTCCACGTCGTACTCGTTGCTCTCCAGGTAGACCACGCTGCTCAGGACGCCCTGGTAGTGGATGGGATCCAGGACCTCTTCGACCGTGATGTGCACCGAGTCGTCGAGCTCGCGGCTGCCGATGGCCACCTTGACCTCCAGGCTGTAGCTGCCAAGCGGCAGATCGGTGACCGAGCTGGAGGCCTGCCCGGAGACCCAGCTGCCGTCGGCGGTCCAGGCGACCGTTCCGTGCTCCAGCGCCTCGCCGGTCTGTTCGTCGGTGACGCTCACCTGCAGCTGCACGGCCTCGCCCAGGGTGAAGGTGGATCCACCCTCGGGAGAGACGATCTCCACCAGGGCGCGCGCGGCGAGGGCCGCGCTGTCGGTGTCGTGGGGGTCGTCGCCGTCCTTGTCGCAGCCGAGGGCGCCCAGAGACAGGATCAGGCCCAGCCTGCCGAGGGTGCGGTTGGCAGCCATCTCTTCCTCCAGGTGACACCGCAGGATAGCATGCAGCGACCCGGTTCACTCCGCCAGCAAGAAGACAGCCAGCAGCAACAAGCTGCGGGCGAAGACCGAGGGCGCCAGAGCCTGCTCGTCTGCTGGCATGCCGCCCAGATCCACCGTCGCGATGGGCCGGCGCCCGGACCTGGGGACCTCGGGCTCAGCCAGACGCTGGTGTTCCCAGCTGGTGCGCTCGTCACCCGGCGGAGAGGCGCTGGGATCGAGGCGCGCCAGGAAACAATAGGGCGTGCTGCGGCGGATCTCGGTGTCGAGCGCCTCTTGCTGGAAGGCGTCGGCCAGCCAGGCCCGCCGCGAGTCCGGGTCGAGTCCAGCGGGCGCCTGGTGGTCGACGCCGGCCAGCGGACAGCCCACGAAGAGCACCAACATGACCCGGTCGCGCAGGATCTCACTGGCAGCCAGTGCCGCCAGAGCGAGCGGCCCCGCGTCGCCCAGCACCACCAGCAGCAGGCGCTCCGAGGCCTGCTCGAGGATGGCGAGCAGCTCGCCGGTCAGCGCCTCTGTCGCCTGGTCCGTGGGGCTGGTCTCGGCCAGGTCCACCTGGCAGCTGCTCACCTGCTGCGCCAGAGCGCGTTCGAGCTGGGAGGCCTGCCGGCGCTGATCCGACGCGGCCACCACCACCAGGTGGTGATCCTGCAGCCGGCGGGCCAGGGCAGCGGCCACCGGGGGAGCCCAGCCGGCCAGAGCCTCCCAGTCACAGTCGGGTGCCAGCCAGCGCGACGGCTCGAAGTCGGGCCCCAGCTGACGGGGGTCGTCCAGCAGCGCGGAGCGGGCCGCGTCGTCGGAGAGCAACCTGCGGAAGCGCGCCCGGCCCGGCTCGAGGCGCGCGAGGTCCTCCAGCAGGGCGCGCTCTGTGGGCAGGGCGGGGACCGGCAGCTCCAGATCTTGGGGATCGGCCAGCTTGGCCCACCCCAGGCGACCAGCCGGATGGTAGAACACCCCCCGCGCCACCGCCTTGGTCCAGTCTTCGGTGCTGCCCTGGGCTGCTTCGGTCTCGCCCCAGATCAGCGCGGACTGACACAGCTTGAGCAGGCGCTCAGGATCCAGCGCGGGTGGCCGCGGGCGGCCGATGATGGCCGCCGCCAGACCCAGCAGGAGGGCCAGACCGAACAGGGCCAGATCGAAGGTCATCGCGGAGCTCCCGAGCTGGAGGCAACCTAACGGGGTGACCGCCGCCAGGCGCGCCGACCTCGCCCTCGCAGCGGACGCCGGATATTGACGTGGCCGCCACCTCGGGAGCCAGCATCCCAAGCCTCGCTCACCGCCTCCAGCGCTTCCGCCCCAGCCGGCTGCTCCGCAGCTGGCGCGTGGTGCTGCTGGTGCTGCTGGTGCAGCTTGTGCTGGCGGGCTTCTTCGTCCTCGACTGGAAGATCGCGGCGGCCGCCATCTTCGGCGGGGTCCTGTTCTTCGCGGTCATGGAGCGGCCCGTGGTGGGCGTAGCCCTGCTGCTCATGGCCCGGCTGATGGACACCGCCACCAACGCCTTCCTGCGCATCGGCCACACCAACATCGGCTCCTTCGAGCTGTTCCTGCTGCTGGCGCTGGTGGCCATGGCGGTGCACGTGGCCCGCCGCAAGCAGCCCATCCTGGTGAGGTGGCCCTGGCAGCCGGCCCTGCTCGCCTTCATGGCGTTCCAGGTGATCACGCTGGCCTGGTCCGCCAACCGCGGCGAGGGCATCTCGGAGATCATCTCCATGGGCGTCGTGGTGGCCAACTGCGCCCTGATCGTGGCCTTCGTGCGCACCCCCAGGCAGTTCCTGCTGGTGGTCTACGCGTGGATCCTGGCCTGCGTGCTCATCAGCTCCTACTCGTTCATCACCGACCTGCTGGGCAGCGCCAACACCGGCCCATGGAAGGCCGCCGAAGGGGGCGGGCGCGAGACGGGGCTCGGCCAGCAGCCCAACTGGTACGCGATGAACCTGAGCTTCATCATCCACACCACCTTCGGGCTGGCCATCGTCCAGCGCAGGCGTCTGATGCGCTACCTCTTCGTGGCGGCCGGCCTGTTCATCTTCCTGGCCATGATGCGCTCCGGATCCCGCGGCGCCACCTACTCCATCATCATCGGCGGCGGGCTGGTGGCCCTGGCGCTGCCCCTGTTCCGCAAGTGGTTCTTCCGCTTCGTGGTCACTGTGCTGCTGATCTTCGGCGGCGCCCTGTCGCTGGACCTCGGCTCCACCAGCCAGGCGCTGGGGCGCATCTACGACAACCTGGATCGCACCTGGAGCGGCTACCGCATCCAGAACTGGGCCGTGTGCTTCCAGATGTTCAGGGACACCTGGGGCAGGGGCGTCGGGGCCGGCGGCTACATCACCCTGCTGCCCGACTACAACTACTTCATCTACCAGTCCGACTACCGCTATCCGCACGGCATCTTCCAGGGGCTCGTCGCCCACTACGGCGTGGTGGGGCTGGCCGTGCTCGGGTGGCTGGCCGTGGTGGTGTTCCGCATGGCCCGCCAGGTCTCCGCCTGGACCCGCGACACCCTGCTCGAGATCTTCGCCTGGACCATGCCCGCCTCCATGCTGGGCTACCTGGCCTGGTCCCTGGTGGAGTTCGAGTACAACGAGAAGCCGTTCTGGGAGTTCCTGGCGCTCTTCACGGCGCTGTTCCTCATGGTGCGCCGCGCTCGCAGCGAGGGGGAGCCGCTGCCCGCCATGCCCGCCGAGCCCGACGTGCCCTGGCGCCGGGCCCGCGCCATGCTCGCGAAGGAGCGGCAGGACCAGCCCGAAGCCAGCACCGACCTGCACCCGCCGAAGGGACCTGATCCGCAATAGCTGGATATGATGGCTATCGGAGTCCACTGATGCTGCCTGCGCTGCTCCTGATCCCCTGCGTGCTGGCCGAGACCCTCACCGTGGGTTCCGGCGGCGACTACAGCAGCATCGGCGCCGCCATCGAGGCCGCCGCCACTGGCGACACCATCCAGGTGGAACCGGGCACCTACAGCGAAGACCTCTGGGTGGGCAAGAACGTCACCATCGAGCCGGCCGAGGGCGTCGGCACGGTCACCCTCGACGGCACCGGGGCCGACACCTACGCCCTGTCCATGGCCGCGGGCACCCTGCGGGGCTTCGTGCTCACCGGCGCCCCCGAGATCGCCGCCAGGCTCTCGGGGGGCAGCGTGCGCCTGCTGCAGTCCACCATCCAGAACCCCGGCACCGTGGGCGTGCTGGTCTCGGCGAACGCCCCAGAGGTCACCGAGGTGCTGGTGCAAGGCGCCGGCACCCACGCCTTCTGGGTGGAGGCCGGCAGCCCCACCCTGCAGCGCTGCCTCGCCATCGACCCGGCCGAGACCGGCTACCTGCTGGCCTCGGCGGGCAGCTACAGCAACCTGCTGGCCATGGGGGCCGCCCAGGGTTTCTCGCTGCAGGCCGACGACCTGGCCATCTCCCACCCGGCGGCCCTCGACAACGACGGGGCCCTGTTCACCGCGGGACCCGCAGCGATCCTCGACGCCCTGCTGTCCGACAATGCACTGGCCATCGACTGCCAGGGCTTCACCGTGGAGCTGGGCTACTCGCTGATCTGGCAGGACAACCAGACCAGCGACTGCCCCGGCGGCCAGTTCCACGACAACCAGGTCAGCTCGCCACAGCTGAACGACTGGCACAGCGGCGCCCGCCCACCGCGGATCGATCTGCGCGCTGGCGAGGGCTCTCCGCTGGTGGACAGCGGCAGCGACCTCGACCTGGACGGCACGCAGGCCGACATCGGCCTCTTCGGGGGGCCCGCCGCCGGGTGGACCGACAGCGACGGAGACGGCTTCCCCATCCACTTCGACTGCGACGAAGACGACGCGGGCGTGCACCACGGCGCCCCCGAGCTCGACGACGGCATCGACAACGACTGCGACGGTGAGATCGACGAGGGACAGCAGGACCGCGACACCGGAGACAGCGGCGGCGCGGGCCCGGACACCGGCCCCTCCGGCAGCGGGGACAGCGGCCAGCCCGCCGACACCCGCGACCTGGACCACGACGGCTGGTCGGTGGCCGATGGCGACTGCGCGGACCACAACCTGGCCTCCTGGCCAGGGGCCGACGAGATCCCCGACCAGGCCGACAACGACTGCGACGGCGTCGTCGATGAAGGCCTGTGGTACGTCGATGACGACGAGGACGGCTACACCGAGGAGCAGGGCGACTGCGACGACTGGGACCCGGAGCGCAGCCCCGCCAGCCAGGAGCAGGGCTCCGATGGCGTGGACCACGACTGCGACGGCACCGCCGACGGCGACACCAGCCAGGACGCCGACGGCGACGGGTTCACCGTGGGGGCAGGTGACTGCGATGACAGCCGCGCCGGGGTCCACCCCGATGCCTTCGACGGCATCGACGGCATCGACGGCGACTGCGACGGCGCCACCGACGACGACGGGCTGGCCCTGGACGCCGACCTCGACGGCGTCACCGTGGCCGGTGGCGACTGCAACGACGGCGATCTCTCCATCGCCAGCGGAGCCCCGGAGCTGGCCGACGACGGCGTCGACCAGGACTGCGATGGCATCGACCTGTTCGACGTGGACGGCGACGGCGACCCCTCCCCCGCCGCCGGCGGTCAGGACTGCGACGACACCCGATCCGACATCTACACCGACGCCGACGAGGTCTGCGACGGCCTGGACAATGACTGCGACGGCTCGGTGGACGAATACTGCGGCCCGGGCGATCTCGACGGCCCCGCCATCGAGCCCGGCGACGGCGGGCTGCGGGCCCGCTGCAACTGCAGCGGCGCTCCCGGCGCGCTTCCCTGGGACCACTTTGTCCTGCTCGCCCTGCTGTCCGCCTGCGCGCTGCGCAGCCGCCGCGCCTAGGTACCAGGATGCCCGAGTACATCACCCCCGGGGGCTATCGCAGGCTGGTGGAGGAGTACGACTGGCTGCTCAAGCAGGAGCGGCCGCGCATCACCGCGGAGGTCGCCTACGCGGCCTCCCTGGGCGACCGCTCCGAGAACGCGGAGTACATCTACGGCAAGAAGCGCCTGCGCGAGATCGACCGCCGCCTGCGCTATCTCCGCACCCGGGTGGAGTCGGTCGAGGTGGTGGAGCCCTCGGAGCTGGCGGGCGACCGGGTCCGGTTCGGCGCCACGGTGCAGGTGGAGGACGAACAGGGCGCTGTGCGCAACTACACCCTGGTGGGCGTGGACGAGGCCGACGCCAGGGCGGGCCTCATCAGCTACCGCTCGCCCCTGGGGCGGGGCCTGCTGGGCAGGGAAGAGGGCGACGAGGCCCTGGTCGACGCCCCCAGCGGCAAGCGCAGCCTGGTGGTGCTCTCCGTCAGCTACCCGGCGTAGGGCCCCCACCAGGCGGGCGGCTCCACCACCGGCGAGGACCAGCCCGGCGCCACCACCTGGACATGGTGCAGCAAGAAGCCCGCGCCCGCTGGCATGCTCAGGCCAGCTGGGGGCGGCCCGCCACCGTACAGGCGATCCCCGGCCAGGGCCAGCCCCACGAAGGCCGCGTGCAGGCGCACCTGGTGGGTGACCCCCGTGGTGATCACGGCCTCCCAGGCCCCTCCATGGGCGCGGCGCAGCTGGGTGTCGGCGGGAAACCAGCGCCCGCGGTGGGGTGTGGAGGCGCCGCGCTTGACCACCATGCGAGCGCGGTGCCTGCGATCGTGGGCCAGCGGGAGCTGCACGCGGTGCTGACTCCAGGCCACGTCGCGGCGGCTGACGAAGCGGTAGCGCTTGCGCAGTCGCCCCTCGGAGAACTGCTGGCGAAGGTGCCGCAGGACCGCCGGCGTGGCGCAGGCCAGCACCAGGCCGCTGGTGGCGTTGTCGAGCCGATGTGCGATGCCGCCCTCGAAGCCCGGCGGCCAGCCCAGCCTCCCCTGCTCGGGGCGGGCGGCGAGCCAGGACTCCAGCAAGCTGCCAGCGCCCCGCAGCGCGGCGCTTCGGGGGGGGAAGACCGGCTGGCCAGCGGGCTTGTGGAGGAAGATCACCCCCCCCTGCTCCCCCAACAACCGCAGCGCCGGGCTCACGGTTCCTGGGCCTTGGGGGCGGCTTCCACGTCCAGCGGGATCTCCCCCAGCTGCACGATGGACCCGGCCAGGATCTCCACCAGGCGCGTCTCGGCGCGGTAGCCCTCGAGCTCGAGTCGCAGCACGTGCTTGCCCTCGGGCAGGCGGTTGCTCACGAAGGGCGTGCGTCCCATGGGGAGGCCGTCCACCAACACCGCGGCCCCGGAGGGCAGGCTGTCCACCGCCAGGAAGCTCGTGCTGCCCTCCAGGGCGCGGGCCATGCTCAGGGACTCGACCGGGCAGTCCACCGGCTGCCCGTCCACCACCAGCGGTGCGCTGTAGCGATCCACGAATTCGCCGAGCGCCGCGAGCCCCTCGGGGCGCTCGGTGGCGTGTAGCTGCTCCACCATGGGCCAGGCCTGCGCCGCCTCTTCCTGGCGCTGCAGGCAGACCTGCTGCGCGCCGCGCTCGGCCGCCGCCACCTGCTCCTGCAGGGCCCGCAGCCGCTCGAGATAGTCATCGTCCTGCGCCAGGCTGACCGCGGCCAGGGCCGGGGCCAGCAGAAAGACAACACCCATGGGACCTCCGGTGCTGCGACCAGTTGTACACCATGGAACCGTCAGCGGCGGCGCGCCCTTCCCCATCCGGCGCCGCCCTCACGGAGCCTGCGCCTCATCATGCTCACGGAGCCCTCGCTTTCTGCTACAAGGGATCCTCCCAAACCCCACGGCCCCTGGAGGGTCTCCCATGAGCCGCAGCCCAGCCAGCTTCCTCCCCTCCCCCGACCAGGCCGAGCTCGCCGCTGAGCGCGCCCTCACGCCCCTGGCCAACGGCATGGAGGACTCCCAGATCCGAGCCGTGGCCAGCGAGGTCTGGGCCATGCAGGCCCAGGGGGCCGAGGTGTGCAACCTCACCATCGGCGACTTCCTGCCAGCTCAATTCCCGGTCCCGCCGGCCTTCATGGAGCGGCTCGTGGCCGAAGCCCAGGCCGGACAGACCAACTACACCCCCAGCGACGGCATCCCCGAGCTGCGCCAGACCATCGCGGACCTGTACCAGCGCGAGCTGGGCATCGACTTCGGTCCCGGCTCGGTGGTGGTGGGCGCCGGCGCCCGGCCCTTGATGTTCGCCGCCTACAGCGCGTTCCTGCAGCCGGGAGATGGCTTCGCCTACGGCGTGCCCTCCTGGAACACCACCTACTACCACTACCTGTTCCAGAGCCGCGGCCTGGTCATCGAGACCGGCCCGGGCTCCCGCTTCCTGCCCACCGTCGAGCAGATCTCGCGGGTGCTGCCGCAGGCCCGCATGCTGGTGCTCAACTCCCCGCTCAATCCCACCGGCACCGCCTACCGGGCCCAGGAGCTGCTCCCCATCTGCCAGGCCCTGCTGGCCGAGAACGAGCGCCGCCAGCGGAGCGGCGATCCCCCCTGCATG
The DNA here is from genome assembly GCA_964512185.1 of uncultured Enterobacterales bacterium. Lineage (GTDB taxonomy): Bacteria > Myxococcota_A > UBA796 > UBA796 > JAFGLY01 > CAZEJJ01. Next base: position 50,229 of record CAZEJJ010000012.1, read on the forward strand.
CTGCTCTACGACCAGGTCTACTGGACCCTGGCCGGGCCGGGCCGCGAGCACGCCCATCCCCTGGGCCTGCTGCCACAGCTGGCACCCTACGTGATCTACCTGGACGCCATCAGCAAGTCGCTGGCCGCCACGGGCCTGCGCGTAGGCTGGGCGGTCGTGCCCCCCCACCTGCAGGCGGCGTTCAAGTCCTACGTGGGCCACATGGGCGGCTTCGCACCGCGCCCGGAGCAGCGTGCCGCCGCCTGGTACCTGGCCCAGCCCGAGCTGGTGGCCGCCGACCGAAGGCGCATGCTGGGCGGCGTGCAGCTGCGCCTCGGCGTCCTCGTCGAGACCCTCGAGGGGCTGCGCAGCGAGGGCCTGCCCGTGGATCTGATCCGCCCCGAGGGCGGCATCTACCTGAGCGTGCGCTTCGACCTGCACGGACGACGCACACCGCAGGGCCAGCTCCTGCAGAGCAACGACGACATCCGCCGCTTCCTGCTGAGCGAGGCGGGGCTGGCGGTGGTGCCCTTCCAGGCCTTCGGCCTGGCCGATGAGACCGGCTGGTTCCGCATCGCCGTGGGGGCCGCGGATCCCCGCAAGGTCATGCAGGGCCTGGATCGACTCTCCGTAGCACTTCGCGCCATGTAGGCCCATTTTTCGGGTCTCCAGGACGCAGGGTGTAGGCGGGACTACCGACTACAGGAAGGGACATCCTGGGACTTTCGGCCACGAGACCGTAGCCGCGGGGCTCACAGCTACCGCGACCCCGGGGGCGTTCAGGATCGGAGGCCATTGGTCCGAAGACGATGACAGAAGCCGCGTCAACCTTGTGGACAGCACCCAGCGGCTCTCACCATCGGAGGCGGACCATGATGCCCTGTCCCCTCGACCCCACGGTCCAGGTCGTGTTCGTCGATCCCACCGAGCTCGGGACCACCCGGCTGGATCGAACCCACGCCTTCGCCCTGTTCGGCGAAGACATCTCGTCTCCCATGATCGTGGTGGACCAGCGCCTGCTCGACGAGGACTGGTTCACCCAGGACCACCTGATGGTCATCCTGGCCCACGAGATGGGACACATCCGCTGCCGCACCATGGACGAGCAGCTGGCGGACCTGGTGGGCATGGAGCTGCTGCGCGCTGAAGGCTTCGACAGCGCCTACTCCCTGCACCGCGAGGAGTACGACAGCCGCCTGGCCGCCGGCCACTACGCCCAGGCCGCGTGACGCTGGTCAGGGCTCCACGAGCAGGTCTTTCACCGCAGCGCGCAGCTCTTCTTCCCGCTCCGCGTTCCAGCCTCGCAGGCGCAGCACCAGCCGGCCCTGCGCGTCCAGCACCAGCGTGAGGGGCATGGCCAGGCCACCCACCTGGCCCATGCTGTGCGCCTGCTGGTCCTGCAGGAAGGGGAAGGACAGGCCCTTGGCCCGCAGCGTGCGCCCGCGAACTGGATCGCGGTCCACGCCCATGACCAGCACCTCGAGCCCGCGCTCCCCCCAGCGCTCGTGCAGCTGCTGGAGCACCGGCAGCTCCCGCTGGCAGGGCTGGCACCAGGAGCTCCACATGGCCACCACCGCCGGGCGGCCCTGGAGCTGATGAGCGCTGACCGGCCGCCCCACGGGGGTGAGCCCCTCCAGCTCGGGGAGCTGCTCCCCGAGCGCGAGGGGCGCGGCCACTCGGCTCTGCGGCTGCCCACCCACCGAGCTCTGCACGGCGTGGTCCGCGCAGCATCGGAACCCCGTGTGCAGGTTGCGCAGCGCCGGCCCGAAGATGTCCATGGACTGGGTGCAGGAGGCTCGATCGGCGGCGAAGAAGGCCCCCCCCAGCAACACCGCGTCGTCGCCTGCCGCGCCGGCCCATTCCTCGAGGTTGCCCGCCAGGTCGAAGACTCCGCTGGGGGTGGCGCAGGCCCCGAAGGCCCCCGCGGGCCGAGCCCGACCCGCCTCGCGGTCCAGGTGATCGTTGCAGCGGCGCTGGTGGTAGGCGGCACCGTAGGGGTAGGCGTTCCCCTCGAGGTAGTCGCCCAGATAGTCGCCGTCAGCGTCGTCATCGGTGGCCGGTTCACCGCGGCAGGCGGTGAGCCACTCCCAGGCGGTGCACAGCCGCTTGCCCGCGGCCTCGCAGGCCTGGCTGGCCTCGAACCAGCTGGTGTTGGCGGGGGTGGCGCCGGCGAGGGAGAGCGCCCTGCCCTGGGCATCCAGCGAGGCCTCCACCGCGTCGATCCAGAAGCTGCGGTCCCCAGCCTCCACCCGCACCATGGGCTGCGCACCCGCGGGGAGAGGCTCCGCCACCACCACCTCGCTGCTCGTGCCCACCGTGCCGTCCGTCGCAGCCTCGGCCTCGCCCAGGGCCACGCGGATCCCCGCGTCGAGGATGGCGGTGCTCACGGCTCCCCGGAACTCCCTGCCCGCCACGTAGCTGCGGGGTGTGCCGGTGACACCCAGCTCCTGGGCATCGGCGATGTCCAGCTCTATCTCCGCCAGCACCGCCGGGTCGCCCAGGCAGCCGCTGAAGGCCTGGGGATCCAGGTCCAGGCGCCGGGCGAAGGCCAGCAGGTCATCGTCGTCCAGGTGCCGCTGGTTCTGGAAGAGCAGGTCGCGGTAGGCCCAGAAGCGGCCCTGCCGGTGGGCGCACTGGGAAGCCACCGCCGCGGCACAGGCGCGTGGATGGAGCTGGCGAGGCAGGGCCGGGTTGCAGGCCTGGTCGAGCGGCAGGTGCTTGAAGACGAAGCGCACGCGATCGCCGTAGCGCTCCTCCAGGGTCGCCATGGAACCCCAGACCCTGCGGCAATGGGAGCACTGGAAGTCCGACAGCTCCACCACCGTCACCGCCGCGGCGGCGGGACCCACGCTGGGGGCGTGGGCCCGCAGAGGCAGGTCCACCATGGTCTCGGGCAGCTGGATGGCGCCGGCGGAGCGCTGCTCGGTGTGTGGCTCCGAGGCGCCGAGGCTGGCCACCACCTGCTGGTCGAGCCCCGCCCCGATGACCAGGGTGAGGGGGTAGAGCAGCAGCAGGACCAGGCCCCCCAGGGCCCCGCACAGTGCCATGTCGCGCAGATCGGGGATCGCCGGACGGCGCCCCCCTGGGGGCAGCAGCACCAGCAGCAGGGTGAGCGCATGCAGGCCGTACAGGACGCAGCAGAACAGGCAGAGGGTGCCGATCACGAAGACGCTGATGGAGGCCAGCACCAGCGACACCAGCGCGTTCCAGACCGCGATCAAGACCAGCGCGCCCCGGGCCCGCGCCCCTCGGCGGCTGTCGCTCAGCCCGCGCCACGCCAGCAGGACCATGCACAGGTAGAGCGGCAGGGCCCAGAAGCTGATGGGCAGGCCCGCCAGCTCGGACCAGCGGCTGGTGTTCACCGCGTCGCAGTCGAAACCGCTGCCCAGGTTGCAGAGGCTCTCGAAGCTGCCGGCGCCGTGGAGGAGCGCCAGGTGCACCCAGCCCAGGTAGCCAGCCACGACCGCTGAGAGCAGCGCCAGCAGCGCCGCGGCTGCCAGCGGCCAGCTGCGCGGCAGGGCAGCAGCAGCCCACACGACCATCGTCCTCGCCTCCGTCCAGGGATCCGAACAACGAGGGGATAACCGGACCCGCTGGCTACTCCACCCCCTGGATGACCAGCCGAGCCTCACAGCGGCGCTGCGCGTTGGCCGCGGCCAGCTCCTGGGTGGTGAAGGGATACGGGCCCTGCTGTACCTCGTAGGACATGAAGTCCTGCAGCACCTGCTGCACAGCCTCGCCCCAGTCGTTGCAGCTGCGACTCAGCCAGTGCTCCAGCAGCGCAGCGCGGCGCTCCGGGTAGCTGGGCAGCGGGGTCTGGCCCGAGAGGGGCAGGCCGTGCTCCCAGAGGGCCTCCAGGGCCGAGGGCAGCTCTTCGCCGGTGTGATCGTTGAAGGCGCGCTGGATGAGAGCGTCCTCGTAGCGCCCGAGGGGGGGATCCGCGTGCTCCACCACCGCCTGCTTGTGCCAGGCCAGCTTGCGCTCGCTGATCACCCAGCCGCCGATGTGGATGCAGGCGGTGGGGTTGGCCAGGCAGACCAGGTAGCCGAGCGGTCCACCCCAGATGCCCGGCAGGTCGGGCTTGCCCAGGCTGGGAGGGGCGCGGCGCACCAGCATCCAGCCGTCGTCGTCCACCACCACCTGCGGCTTCCAGGGCACCTGGTTGACGTAGATCTCGCGGCCGTTGCGCACCCGCTTGCGGGAATAGCCCATCTCACGCAAGGCCAACCCCAGCTCCTGCCGAGCGCGGATCACGGCCTGGTCGTCTACGTACAGCACCTCGTCGGGCTGGTCTTCGTAGGCGGCCGCCGGCTGGCCAGGATCCTCCAGCCCCGTGTCCTGGGCCAGCGCCAGCCCCGACCACAGCAGGCAGGCGAGGGTCAGCAGGGTGGCGGTGCGGCGCGACAAGGCAGCTCCCAGCGCAGCTGAAGTGGGCCGGGAGATCCCACTACACCCCGCTGAATTGGATGTCGTCGAACAACACGCTCGGCACACGGAAGGTTCCGTACCGGCGCACATCATCGGCCGCCTCGGCGAAGCGCTCGAGCAGGTCGAAGAGGTTCCCCGCGATGTTCATCTCGCTGACGGACTGCACCGGCTGGCCATGTTCCAGGAGCGTGCCCCGGATGCCGAAGGAGAAGTCACCGGTGGTGCTGTTGGCGTTGCCGCCCAGGAAGGTCTCCACCCGGATGGCGCAGGGCAGATCGGCGGCGATCTGCTCAGGGCTGCGCGGCCCCGGGGGCAGCACCAGGTTGGAGGTGCCCCCGGTGGTGGGCTCCATGTCCAGCTTGCGGGCGAAGTACTGGTTGAGCAGGTAGCACTGCAGCACCCCCTCCTGGACCAGCGGCCGCCGCTGCGTGGGGAAGCCGTCACCGTCGAAGCGGCCCGAGCCCGAGGCCCGCGGGATGTGGGGATCGTCCCACAGCACCAGCCCGCTGGCGCCGATGCGTTCGCCCAGCTTGCCCGCCAGGCAGGAGCGCGCGTAGTGCAGCGCCGAGCCGCCCATGGGGGAGAGCAGCACACCCAGCACGCGCCCGGTCGCGCGGTTGTCCAGCAGCATGGGATAGCGCCCGCTGGGCGCGGCCCGCCCACCCACGCGACGCAGGGCGCGCGTCCAGGCTTCGTCGGCCACCTGGGGCACGCTGGGCAGATCGTCGCCGTGCACCGAAGAGTACCAGGTGGTGGCCTCGGGCAGCCGCCCCCCCGGCTCTTCGAGTGTGATGGTGGTGCCGAAGCCGAAGCTGGTGCCGCGGCTCTGGGCCTCGAAGCCGTTGGAGAAGACGACGGCGGAGGCCGATCGCGAGTCGCCCCGGTAGCAGGCCGCCGAGCGCAGCGATCCGCGCTCGCGCAGGGCCAGCACGGCTTGTTCGAGCTCGACGATGCCCTCGAGCCTCTGGGCGGGCTGCACGAGCTGCTGCTGGTCGCTGAACAGATCGAGCCCCAGTCCTTCGGCCACGCCGCAGGCAGCGGCGGGAGGCAGGGCGCGATCGGGATCGGGCTCCAGGTAGCGGGTGGCGGCCACCGCGCGCTGGATGAAGGTGCCCAGCGCCTGGGGGCGCAGGTCCGAGGTGCCGTGGTTGGAGAAGCGGTCGTCCACCAGCAGGCGCAGGCCCAGGCTGAGGGAACGCGACTCGGTGGACTGCTCCAGCTTGCCGTCACGCTGTGACAGCTCCACGGAGACCCCGCGGCCCACCGTGGCCACGGCTTCGCTGGCGCCCGCGGTGCGGGCCTGCTGCACGGCATCGCGCGCGATGATGAGGAGGTCGTCGGTCTGCATCAGCTCATGCCTCCCACCACCAGCGAGGAGACCAGCGCGGTGGGCAGCCCCTGGCCCACGGGCACCCCCTGGCCTTCCTTGCCGCAGGTCCAGCCACCCTCGTCGAGGGTGAGGTCGTTGCCCACCATGGTGACGCGCTCCAGGGCCTGGGGGCCGTTGCCGATGACGTTGGCGTCCTTGATGGGGCGCGTGAGCTTGCCGTCCTCGATGAGGTAGCCCTGGCGCATGTAGAAGGCGAAGTCGCCGGCACCGATCTGCACCTGCCCGTTGGCGAAGGACTGGCAGTAGATGCCCTTCTTGACGGAGCGGATGATCTCATCGGGCTCGTGGGGGCCGGCCTCCATGAAGGTGACGCGCATGCGCGGCAGCGGCGGGTGACGGAAGCTCTCCCGGCGCCCGGAGCCGGTGGGCTCCACGCCGAAGTGGGCGGCAGAGATCTCGTCTTGCAGGAAACCTCGCAGCACGCCGTCTTCTACCAGCACCGTGCGCTGCGGCGGGTTGGCCTCGTCGTCGGTGTTGATGGAGCCCCGCGCGTGAGGCAGGGTGCCGTCGTCCACGACGGTGACCTGTTCGTTGGCCACCCGCTCGCCCAGCATGCTGCCGTAGATGCTGACGCCCTTGCGGATGAAGTCGGCCTCGAGCCCGTGCCCCACGGCTTCGTGCAGCAGGATCCCGCTGGCTCCCGGAGCGAGCACCACGGGCATCTCGCCGGCGGGGGGCGCTTCAGCGGACAGCAGGAAGAGGGCGCGGTCCACCGCTCGCGTCACCAGGCGCTCACCTCTGCCGGGGTCGTCGTAGTATTCCATGCCCATGCGGGCCGCGAGGTTGTAGCCAGCGGACTCGCGGCGCTCGCCCTGCTCCGCCGTGCAGGAGAGCCAGGCCACGGTCATGGGCTGGTGATCCTGCACCAGGCGCCCGTCGGCCCTGGCCACCAGGATGACCCGCTCGCCGTCCATGAGGTAGCTCTGCACCTTGTGGATGCGAGGATCGCGGGCGAAGGCGGCCTCTTCCCAGGCGCGCACCAGCGGCAGGCGCTCCTCGATGCCCACGGCGTCCCAGCGACGCTGGGCCGGGTTGTGGTGGGGGTAGCGCCGCTGGCGGATGGCCTGGGGCGCGCGCGGCTGTCCACCCTTCGCGATCTCCGCGGCGGTGCGGGCCGCCGAGAGCATCGCGTCAGGAGACAGGTCCTCGGAGTAGGCGTAGCCCACCTGGTCCCCCACGCGGACGCGCACACCGACGCCGAGATCCACCCCGGTGGAGCAGCGGTTCACCTTGCCATCGGTGAGCGCCACCATGTGGGAGGTGGCGTGCTCGAAGAAGAGATCGGCGTCTTCACCGCCGCGGGACAGCGCGGCCGCCAGCACCCGGCCCAGCAGCTCCGTGCCCACGCCGAAGCGCTCGAAGTAGCCGCAATGCACGGCCTGATCGGCGCCCTCCTCCACCAGGAGCGGCACGTCGGTGATGATGGACTGCAAGCTGCCTCCTCCCCGCACGGGGCACGAGGGACCCGCGCAATGTAGCCCCCCTCCCTGCGAAGGCCACATGCAGTGTCAGTCCTGGTGCGCCACCACCATCAGCAGCTCGGGCAGGCGCTCCTCCACCGCTGCGGCCAGGGCGAGCTGTCCGCGGGCGCGCAGCAGGTTGTGCTCGCCCCGTCCGGGAGCCTCGGCGGGATCCCAGCCAAAGTACTTCTCGTAGCAGGCGTCGGCGCAGAAGCGCGCCGCCAGCTCGAGGCAGATCCGCCAGCAGCCAGGGGGCACCGCGGCCAGCTCTTCGCGGGAGGCGAAGTGGGCGGTGGATCGGTAGCCCTGCAGCCCCGCCGCGAAGATCTGCAGATCGAGGCTGACCTGGGCCTGGTCCTCGCCGCCCCGGTTGCACCAGGAGCGGAAGGCGTCTCCCAGCTCCAGCGCCAGGGGCATGCTGCCCAGCGTGTCGAGATCGATCAGGCAGATGGCGCGCCCGTCTTCCCCGAAGCGCAGGTTGGAGATCTTCAGATCGCCGTGGGCCGGGCGCAGCGGCAGATCCGAGAGCCCCACGGCACCCTGCCAGCGCTGCCAGCCCGCTAGCACCGCCTGGCCCACCTGCTCGATGCCCGAGCGCAGGCGGTGGCCGCCGCAGTCCTGCAGCGCCTGCCGCAGGGTGCGCATGTGCCGGAGGGTGTCGTGGGGATCTGGCCTCAGGGGTGTGAGGTCGCCCGGATAGTCCAGCAGCGCGGAGTGGAAGCGTCCCACCAGCGCGCCGGCCTGCAGCGCCATGGCGCCGTCGGTCACCCGGTGGGGGCTGGTGCCAGGGATGAAGCTCATCAGCCGCCAGCAGGTGCCGTCGGGGCCGGGGAGCACCAGGCGCCCATCGGCGGCCGGGATGATCAGCGGAGTGGCCAGCCCCCTGGCCGCGATGTGCTCCGTGACCGCGTGGATGCGCTGGTGGGTAGCAGGTGGAAAGATGGCGTTCACCTGCTGCAATATGAAGACTGGCCCGTCACCCACCAGCCAGGTGGTGTTGATCAGACCGCCGGGCTCGACACGGCGGCAGGCGGAGAAGGCGACGCCACCGTGGATGGCCAGCGCCTCCGGGGGGGTTCGAGCGATTCCGAGCTGTCGCATGGGGCTCTCATACCCGGGATTTTCGCCTTCGGCCCGGCGTGTTAACATCGTCCTCCCCCCTCGACGGTCCCCAAGCACCTCCCTCACGGAGTCTCCCGCAATGAAGACCTTCCTCAGCTCTCTGCTCGCCGTCCTGCTCGTCCTCTCCGCCTTCGGCTGCAAGAAGCAGGGTCCCGAATCCGTGGCCGTCTCCGATGGCTCCGTGTCACCGCCCACCGAAGCCCCCGCCAAGCAGGCTCCGGTGCCCGAGAACGTGCGACAGATGGCCGCCAACTTCTCCAAGGTCTTCTTCGACTTCGACGCCGCCACCCTCGACCACACCGGCCAGGACGCGCTGCGCGCCAACGTCGAGATCATGATGGGCGCCTCCGATGTCAAGGTGGAGATCCAGGGCCACGCCGACGAGCGCGGCACCACCGACTACAACCTCTCCCTCGGGCAGAAGCGCGCCGAGGCCGTCAAGAAGTACATGGTGGCCGGTGGGGTCTCCCCCTCGCGCCTCGCCACCATCTCCTACGGCGAGGAGCGCCCCGTCGATTCCAGCGCCACCGAGGTCGCCTGGAGCCGCAACCGCCGCACCGAGTTCCGCATCACCTGGGGCCAGGGCGAAGTGCGCGGCACCACCGAGTAGCTGGGCTATCCGCCCGCGCAGAAGCGATCGTCCGCGGGCGTAGGGCCCGCGAGGCGCTGCACTCCGCGCCCGGGGCAGGCCGACAGCCGGCGCAGGATGCGCCAGCACAGCGCCGCGTCCTGCGACCCGACCCGGGCCGCCAGCTCTGTGGCCCCCAGGGCGTCGGAGCCCAGCGCGGCCACCAGCGCCCGCTGAGCGTCGAGCACCCCTGCCGCGGCCTGCTTGCCCGCCTCGACACCGGGCTGGTGGTAGGCGTTCAGGTCGAGCAGCTCGCCGTAGATGCCCACCGCCCGCTCGAACAGGGCCACCAGCCCCCCGAAGGTGTAGGCGTCCAGGGCCTGGACCCCGATGCAGAGCGTGCCCTTGCCGTCCTGCTCCAGGGCCAGCCGGGTGCCCTCCAGGAACCCGGCCAGGCAGTCGCCTGCGCTGTGCCCGTCTTCGAGCACGGGATCAGCGGCCGAGGGCTGCATGAGCTGCAGGAAGCAGGCGAAGAAGTCGTCCGGCCCGTCGCGCAGCTGCTGGACGAAGGCGTGCTGGTCGGTGGATCCCTTGTTGCCGTAGACCACCAGGCCGGCGCGGATCTCACCGCCTCGCCGGTCGAAGCGCTTGCCCACCGATTCCATGATCAGCTGCTGGAGGTAGCGGGACAGGCTGCGCAGCCGGTCGGCGTAGGGCAGCACCACCATGGCTCGCGGTCGCTGCCGCTGGGCGCTGATCCAGGCGGCCGCCAGCAGCGCGGCGGGGTTGTCGAGCGGGGGGGCCCGCGTGGCCCGATCCATGGCGGCGGCGCCCTCCAGCAGCTGTGCTCCGTCGATGCCCATCAGCGCGGCTGGCAGCAACCCCACCGGACCTGTGATGCTGGTGCGCCCGCCCACCCAGTCCCACAGCGGCAGGCGGCCAGCCCAGGATTCCTGCACGGCCAGCCGATCCAGGCGCGATCCCTCGCCGGTGATGGCCACCGCCCGCGGGGCGAAGGGCACGCCCGCCTCGCGGAAGGCGCGGCGCACGAAGAGCATGGCGTTGCGCGTCTCTAGGGTGCCGCCCGACTTGCTCACCACCAGCACCAGGCTGCGCGCCAGGTCCACCCCGGCCAGCTGGCTGGCGAAGCCCTCGGGGTCGGTGTTGTCGAACACCCGGTACTGTGACGCGGCCACGAAATCGCCCGCTGCGAGGGGCGCCAGGGCCTGGGCCAGCAGCTCCGGGCCCAGGGCCGATCCTCCGATGCCCAGGTGCAGCACGGTGCGAGGACGCAGGCCCTGCAGCAGCTGGCTGGCGAGCTCGCGGCAGCGCAGCACCGCGGAGCGGATGGCGCTGGCTTGCCCCTGGCTGGGGGCCAGCTCAGGGGCGCGCAGCCAGTAGTGCCCCACCTGGCGCTGCTCATCGGCGTTGGCGAGGGCCCCGGCCTCCAGGCGCTGCATGGCCTGGAGTGCGTCGCCCAGGGGCTCGCTCCAGGACGCCGGCTCCAGGCAGGCCATCCCCGACAGGTCCAGCTCCACGCGGGTCTCCGGGGGTGCCAGGAAGCGAAGACAGAGATGGCTCAGGGAAGACAAGGCGTGCTCCGAAAGGCGCGCGTCGGCCGGCCGCGGGCGTTGGTTCAGCCGCCTGCCAGCAGATCGAGGAAGGTGACGATCTCCACCGGTGTGGGATCCTCGGGTTGGGACGCGGTGGGCCGATACACCCAGCCGGGCAGCAGCTCCCCCACCTCAGCGCGGCAGCGCTCCACATTCTGCCAGGGAGCACCGAGGTCGCGCAGCTCGGGATCACTGGCCAGGGCGCGCAGGGCCTCTTCGGGGCCCGCACCCAGGGGCGTGCGGCTGCCGTCGAGGCTCCGGATGGACCACTGCTGCTCCGGGCTGACCCAGAGCACGTTGCCGAAGGCGAAGATGCCCACCAGGAAGCCATCGCCGAAGCGGGACTTGACCAGGGAGTCGCCGTTGAGGGTCATGAGGTCCATGTTCTTGCGGCGCAGGCCCAACAGGAGCAGCCAACCGTAGCCGAAGCGGCCGCCGTTCTGCACCGCGAAGAGGCTGGACACCGACGAGGGCAGGAACGCGATGCCCTGCACGCCGGGGGCGGTGAAGTCGAGCCAGGTGGTGACCCCCAGCGTGGCCAGGGCACCTTCGACGGGGCTGGCCCTGAGCACCGCCGGCTCGGAGTCGGCGTAGGCCTCGGCCTGGAGGGGCTTGCGCACGCGGGGATCGTCGGAGGGCGGGGAAGCCTCCAGGTCTTCTGACACGCCCTCCACACCCAGGGCTCGCTCCGAGGTGGCGCCGCCGCCCACCCCGCGGAGACCGTAGGTCCCGGCGGGGATGATCTCGTCGGTGCGCTCGTCGGCCACGCCCCCCAGATCGCCGGTGGTGGCCTCTGGATCGGGTGAGCTGTCTTCGAGTCCGGCTCCCGCGGGATGGGGCGTCTCGTCGTAGTGGGCGGGCTGCGCATCGGGTGTGGAGCGCGCCTGCATGGAGGCCAGGTAGCTGGTCTGGGAAGGCGGGGCGCGGCCCTGGGCGCCGCCGCCCTTGCCGGCGAGGGGGGGCAGCTCGTCGAGGATCTCGCGGCTGCCGCTGCGCAGCATGGCCGCCAGCAGGAACAGCAACCCCAGCAGCGTGGCGCTCAGGCCGATGGCCAGCCCCGACACCCCGTCATCTCCTGGAGGCTGAGCGGAGATCTCCGGCTCGGCTGGCTCCCGAGGAGGCTCGGGCTCGGAGGGCTCCAGCCCGGGCTCCCCTGGCGCATCACCGCTGGGCGGGATGTGGAGACCCATGTCGGGCACGCGCACGTTCTCGATACCCTCGATGACCTCGAGCGGAATGACATCGGCGTTGTGCCGCGAGCAGCTGTCGGCCAGGTAGCGCACCCGATCGCTCACCTCCAACAGGGCGTCGAGGGCCAGCTTGCCCCCGCGCTGCTCGAAGATGAGCCGCACGCCGCAGCGGCGGACGAGGCGCACCCCCTTGCCACGCGAGCCCTGGGCGTCGGACCACTCGTAGTCCAGGACCACGGCTGGTTCTCGAGCGGCGGTGCGCACGATGCGGCCGTTCTCGGCCTCCAGCACCATGTCCTCTTCCGACAGCTCAGCTCGCAGCCACACCAGCTCTTCGGCCACGTCATCGGGGCCGAGGGTCTGCAGCAGCTCGTCGGGCTGGACCTTGAGATCCACCTGCTGCTGATCCACCCACACGCGCAGGCCCCAGGGATGATCCTGGGTGGTCCAGGCGGAGGGAAACTCCAGCGCGCAGTTGGGGCACTCCATCGACCAGGCCTGCCGGGGCAGGACCAGGGCCAGCGTGAACGCCAGGGTCATGAGGCGCAGCGTGTGCAAGCCGGGACCACCAGGACGGCCCGCCGGGCCGATGGACGGGAAGGTCTGCCAGTATGCCGGAAAGAGACGCTGAGATCACGCGCCGGCGAGCGGCGCGGCGGATATCACTGCTCCATGCCACGCCGCAGCAAGCTTCCACCCCGCGAGATCCTGGCCGTGGCCCCCCCGGGGCTGGAGGCGCTGGTGGCGCTGGAGCTCGAAGCCATGGGCTGGTCACCCGCGCGCGCCACGGCGGGTGGCGTGCTCACCACCGGTGGGCTGGCCCAGGTGATGCGCGGCTGCCTCTGGTCCCGCACGGCGGCCGGGCTGCGCGTACGCGTGGGCCGCTCCCCCGCCGGCTCCCTCGACGCCCTGGCCCAGGGCCTGCGCAAGCTGCCCTTCCAGCTCTTCCTGCGCCCGGGTCAGCCGATCCAAGTGAGCGTCACCAGCAAGCGCTCCCGCCTGCGGCGACGCGAGGCGGTGGCCCGCAAGGCCCAGCTGGCCATCCGCGACGCCCTGCGCGGTCCCCGACACCCGCACCAGGCCCGCCCCCGCAGGGGAGAGCGGACCCCCACGGTGCACCTGCGCATCCAGGACGACCGCGTCCAGGTCTCGGTGGATCCCGTCGGCGGCGCCCTCTGGCAGCGCGGCTACCGCCGCTCCGGTGGCGCCGCGCCGCTGCGGGCGAACCTCGCGGCGGCGCTGCGGGCGGCGCGGGGCGGGGCCCCCCCCGCGCCCCGGGGGGGCGCCGCCCCCCGCCCCGGCCCCGCCCGCATCGCGGCCGCCGGCGGGGCGCTGGGGCGCGCTCCGGGGAGCGGACGCGGCTTCGCCTTCGAGGGCTGGCCCTGCCACGACGGGCGCCTGTGGCGCCAGGTCCAGCAGCAGCGCATGCAGGCCCCCGGCCCACCCGGGGCCTTGCTGGGCCTCGACGCCGACCCCGGTGCCATCGAGCGGGCGACGCAGAACGCCGGCGAGGCCGGGGTGGGCGCCCACATTCGCTGGCGTCGCTCGCGGGTGGACGCGCTGGAGCCTCCTGGCACGCAGCGAGGGCTCGTGGTGGCCAACCCCCCCTGGGGCCGCCGGCTCGGCCAGGACGTGAGGGGTGTCTACACCGCGCTGGGCAGCGCGCTGCAGGCGCGCTTTCCCGGCTGGAGGCTGGGGCTGCTCTGCCCCCGTCGCGAGCTGGTGCGCTGCACCGGGCTGGCCCTGAACCCCGAGCTGGAATTCGCCCACGCGGGTGAGCGCCTCAGCCTGTGGGTGGGTCGGGTGCCGGTCGGCTGACCAGCAGGTCCCCCAGCACCGCCACGCGCCGGGTCATGGGCGGCAGCCCCAGCAGCACCGTGGGCAGGTTGCCCACGAGCCACAGCAGCGCCGCGTAGGCCAGGGCATCGGCCTCGCCCACGCCGAACAGGCCCAGCCCGAACACCGCCGCCGCGGCGGTGCCAGCCCCCATGGTGGGGGGCAGGACCAGGGACGAGAGGGAGGCCACCGCCATGACCGTGCCGGCCACGAACAGGGGCGAAGCGGGATGGAGATCCAGCGCTGGGAGCAGCAGCGCGTAGGTGGCCAGGAACATGGCCACGTCCACCAGGGCCAGGCCCAGGTTGCCCGCCAGCTGGCGGCCGCGGCCCAGTTCCTGCCCGGCGTGCTCCAGGGCCTGCCCCAGGCCCGCCCGGGGGAGCCCGCGGCCCGCTCCCTGCCTGGCCCGCCGCGCGCCGAGCCAGCGCCCCAGCACACCCAGCACCAGCAGCAGCAGCACGCCCACCACGGTGCCCAGGGCCACCAGGTTGAAGGCCGCGTGGGCCTGCAGCTCACCCAGCGAGCGCTCCCACCACAGCAGCCCGGAGCCGAGGATGACCAGCAGCAGCACACCCAGGGCCGCGGCCTCCAGCAGGGCCACCAGGCCCACGGCGGCGGTGGCCAGCGCCCCGGGGACCCGGCACTCCCGCACCAGCAGCAGGACGGCGGCCAGATCTCCGGCGCGCAGGGGCAGCAGGAAGTTGAGCAGCCCGGACAGGAAGCCGATGCCCATGATCCTGGGCAGGCCCACGGGGTGGTGCAGGCGCAGCAGCCACCAGGTGCGCAGCTCGTGCAGGCTCAGGGCCAGGATCTTGACCACCAGGGCCGCGAGGAGCCAGCCCACGGACACCCTGCGCAGCGCATGCAGCACGGCGTCGAGCCGGGCCTCGCGCACCAGCAGCACGATGACCGCCAGCGAGGCGACGGCCTGCGCGGCGAAGATCAGCCAGCGCCGGCCGCGTGCGGAGAGGGCCAAGAGCGCTACCGGCTGCTGGCGCACTCCACGGTGAGCCGGAAGGGAGCCTGCACGCCCGCCTTGCCATCGATCGCCACCATGAAGGAGCCGGGGTTCTTGGCGGTCTCGATGTGCACGACGCCGTCGCCCTCATCGTCGTCGGCTTCGCACTCGGAGATGGTGTGGCTGACCGTGGGGCACTTGCCGTCGTAGCGCCAGCGGAAGGCGAACAGGTCCAGATCGGCACAGTCGGAGTCGAGCCAGAGGTTGGCGCCGGTGTTGGGTGGCAGCTCGAGCACGTAGACCCGCTCGTTGCCCACGTAGCCGTGGCTGGAAGGCGTACAGAACTTGTGCACGTAGAAGTCGTCTTCGAAGTTGGCCCGCCCGCCGGCGGTGTTGCCCTCAAGCGAGTCGCCGCACTCGATGGTCTTGGTGACGCAGCCGTCGCGGGGGCCGCGGCCATCGCTGCGGTCGCAGTCCACAGGCTCCTTATCGCTCAGGCGCTCGAGCCTGGGGCCCCGGTGCAGCACGTTGCGCAGACCGGGGATGCGGTCGCAGCCGCTCATCATCAGCAGGAGGAGCGCAGGATGAAGGGGTGTCACGGGCAGCTCCGCGTAGGTTCGTGGACTGAAGAGCTATGACGTTCCCGGCGTTCGTGCGAGGGGCAGCCGGCCGCTGCTGGCGTGCAGCTCACGGATCCAGCCCAGCGCCTCGCTGTGGGGCCAGGGGGCCCGCCACTCCCAGTTGCCCTCCACCGTCCCCGGCACGTTCACGCGGGCCTCGTCGCCCAGGTCCAGGATGTCCTGCAGGGGGACGACCGCGTGGTCCGCGCGTGACTCCTGCGCCAGGCGCACCAGGGATCGCGCGGGGCTCTCGCCGTGGTGTCTGATGGCGGCGTGGAAGTGGTGGTGCACCCAGTGGGGGGCGGTCTGGTACCAGCCCGCCGCGGTCTGGGTGTCGTGGGTGCCCGTGCAGGCCACGCAATTGGGCCCGGGGTAGTGGGCCGGGTGGTGGGGATTGTTGGGGTCGCCGTCGAAGCCGAACTGCAGCACCTTGGTGCCCGGGAAGCCCAGCGTGTCCCTCAGCCGCACCACGTCGTCGTCGATGAAGCCCAGATCCTCCACCACCACGGGCAGCTGGGACGGGCCCACGGGCTCGCCCCGCAGCTCCGACAGCTCGCCAGCCAGGGCGTCGAACAGGCCGCGGCCGGGCCCCGGGCTCCAGTGGCCGTCGCGGGGGCTCTGCTGGAAGGGGAAGGAGAAGTAGCCCACGAAGCCCCGGAAGTGGTCCACCCGGATCTCGTCCACCTGGGCCATGAGCCTGCGAAAGCGGGCGCGCCACCAGGCGTGTCCGGTGGAGGCGGAGTGCTCCCAGTCGTAGACCGGGTTGTCCCAGCGCTGGCCGTCCTGGGTGAAGGCGTCGGGTGGCGCCCCGGCCACCAGCTGCGCGGTGCCGTCGGCGGCCAGCTGGAACAGGGGGCGATGGGCCCAGCAGTCCGCGCCTTCTCCAGCCACGTACAGCGGCAGATCGCCCATCAGCCGCATGCCGCGCTGGTGGAGCTCTCGCCTGAGCCGCGCCCACTGGCCATCCACCAGGCACTGCAGGGCGGCCGCATGCCGGAAACCCCGGGCGTGCGCTCGCGTGGCGTCCTGCAAGGCGACGGGATCCCGATCGCGCAAGGGAGCGGGCCAGCGATGCCACGGCTCCCTGCGCGCCTGGCTGATGGCCCACCAGAGGGCCCAGTCCCGAGCCCACCAGCCCTCGCGATCCA
This sequence comes from uncultured Enterobacterales bacterium, assembly GCA_964512185.1. Taxonomy (GTDB): domain Bacteria; phylum Myxococcota_A; class UBA796; order UBA796; family JAFGLY01; genus CAZEJJ01. The sequence goes on from CAZEJJ010000012.1 coordinate 66,541, forward strand.
GCCAGGCATCCAGCTCGGCTGCGGGCACCGCGCGGGCCGCCCTGGCCAGCAGCGGCTCCTTCCAGGCGCGCAGCGCCTTCCAGGGGACGCGATCGGCGCGCTCCGGCGCGGGCATGGCGGCGCGGGCCTGCGCCCACTCCTCGCCGCTCAAGTAGCCGTCCTCCGCCAGCTGCTCCAGGGAGAGCAGGATGGGCTCCACGGCGTAGGCCGAGGTGCCCGAGTAGGGGCACTCCGCGTGCCCTCCCGGTGGCACCGGCAGGATCTGCCAGAAGGAGAACCCCGCCCCAGCCAGCAGGTCGAGGAAGCGCCAGGTGTCACCGCCCGCGATGGTGCCCACGGGCTCGCTGCCGGGCAGGCTGAACATGGGGAGGAGGAGGCCGCTGCGTCGCATGGCCGCCCGTCTATTCCCTGCGCTCCGCCTGCGCACGCCCCGACTCGTCCTGGTCATGCTCTGAGGGCAGGGCCCGGGAGCGGCGCACCAGGTCACCCAGACTCACACCTTCGCGCAGCATGAAGAGCAGGCCCAGGCCAACCGTGAAGCCCAGCTGACCCATGTGGATCAGCACCGCCACGGTGGCCGCCAGGGAAGGATCCAGCCCCAGCAGGCGCAGGGCCGCCGAGCAGCCGGCCTCGTGGGATCCCAGGAAGCCCGGGGTTGGCACCGCGGTCATGGCCGCCAGGGTGAGGGCCCAGGTGACCAGGGCGTCGCTGGGGCCCATCTGCAGGCCCTCCACCCCCAGCAGCACCATCCACAGCCCCAGCACGGTGACCACCCACATCACCGCGGTCTGGGTGAGCAGCACCAGCGCTCGGAGCGGCTTGCGCGCCAGGGTGGCGACGTTTGTTTGAAAGTGCCTCAAGAAGCTGCCCAGCTTCTGGCTCAGCTCGGTGGAGACCAGCGCCGCGGCGCGCTCCACCAGTCGGACCAGGCGCTCGCCCAGCAGCACCAGCAGCGCGATGAAGACCAGCCCGCTGGCGGCGACGCCGCCCGCCATGCGCATGCCCGCCGCCACCAGGTCCACCCCCGCCACGAGCACGCCGCCCGGGGGCGGATCCGCCACCACCCCCACCAGCAGCAGCATGAGCAGCAGGGCCAGCATGTCCAGCAGGCGCTCCATGAAGATGGCGGCCATGGAGCGCCCGAAGCGCAGGCCGTCCTGCTCCAGCAGCAGGTAGGGCCGCACCAGCTCCCCCAGGCGCAGCGGCACCACGTTGATGGCCAAAAAGCCGATGCTGTTCACCGTGAGCAGCCGCATGAAGCCCACCGGCTCGTCCAGCAGCAGCCGCAGGCGGAAGCAGCGCACCACGTGGGCCGCGAAGTACAGGCCCAGCATGGGCAGCAGGGTCCACCAGGAGAAGCCCGCCAGGCAGCTCCGCACCACCTGCAGGTCGATGCCCCACAGCACCCAGGCCAGGCATGCCACGGTCACCAGCAGCACGGCCGCGAGCTTCCAGTTCACGGGGCTCGCCTCGCGAGCAGGGGGGAGAGGACGCCCGCAGCAGGCGACAGAACAGGCTGCCGTGAGGCAGCCGACCGAATCCTGGCGAGGGACACCAGGCGCGTAGCGAAGCGCGCTCTGCGAAGTAGCGCCGGGTGAAGGTGTATTGTCATACTCCGAGGTCGGTGCTGCGAGCAGGGCGCGCTGTAGTTGCGATCTGGTGTTCCGCAGTAGATTCGGGGTTTTGTCGCCTGCTGCCGGACTACTCGGCCGGGATGATGTCCAGGCCGACCACCAGCGGCGTGACCACGTCTTCGGCCAGGATACCTACGCAGTACTCCAGGCCGTCGTCGCAGGCCACACAGCTGATGCCCCAGTCGCCCACCATGTCGCAGATGTAGTCGGGGTCACCGGTCATCTGCTCGGCGATGTAGCGGGTGTCGGCCACGCCGGACACCGAGACGCCACCGATGGAGGAACCGTCGGCGGCGAAGGTGCCCTCGATGTGGAAGTCGCGGATGGGGATGGAGGTGTCTTCGTAGGCCAGGGAGAGCTCGTCCTGGTCGGCGTAGAAGTAGGGCTGCTCGGAGAAGTCGGCCGGGTCGAACCACCAGGCGTTGCCGTCGTCGAGCTGCCGGTAGCCGCCGGTGACCTTCTTCTTGCCCTCGGCCACGTACAGCGTGATGGTCTCTCCGTCGGCCTGGGCCACGCCCACCAGCAGCGGGTTGACCCCCAGCATGGACAGGATCAGCTCCAGGTTCTCTGGCTCGCTGAAGGTGATCTCGTCGAAGTCGATGACATAGGTGTTGTGCTCCAGCGAGGCGGCCTGCTCTGCGAGCTCGGAGCCGTACTCGCTGGTGGAGAAGGTGGCCAGGCTCTCCACCTCGCAGACGTCCACCGCGATGGTGTAGGCAGAAGAGGCCGCCAGCGAGGCGTCGGGCTGCACCACGGCCACGAAGTCGGAGGACTCCCAGCTGATGCCGATGTCCTGCTCGTCGCCCGCCTCGTCCAGCAGGGCGATGGTGGCCAGGTCGCTGGCCGCGTCGGAGAACTGTAGCCGGAGAGGATCGCGGTAGTACCAGCCGCTCTCACCGTCCTCGGGGGTGGTCTCCACCAGCTCGGCGACGCAGTCGGTGTCGGTGTCGGTGTCGGTGTCGGTGTCGGTGTCGGTGTCGGTGTCGG
>CAZEJJ010000013.1:0-46284 GCA_964512185.1 uncultured Enterobacterales bacterium
TCGGGCTCCACGACGAACGCAGCGCCCCGTCGGCCCTTCGAGGCCCGCATGGCGGCTCGCAGCAGCAGGTGTTCCAGCTCGCGCACATTGCCGGGCCAGCGGTTGGCTTGGAGCAGGCGCAGGGCGGGCTCCGACAGGCGCGCGGGCCCGTGGCCCAGCTGCCGGCGGGAGCGCTCCAGGAAGTGGCCCGCCAGCAGCGCGACATCGCCCGCTCGCTCCCTGAGCGGGGGGACGTGCAGCGGGTACACCGCCAGCCGGTGGTACAGGTCGGCCCGGAAGGCCCCCGCCGTGACCTGGGCTGCCAGGTCGTGGTTGGTGGCCGCCAGGACGCGCACGTCCACCTGGAACACCTCGTCCGCCCCCACCCGCTGCACCTCGCCGTACTGCAGCGCGCGCAGCAGCTTGGGCTGCGCAGCCAGCGGCAGCTCTCCCACCTCGTCGAGGAACAGGGTGCCGGCGTCCGCCAGCTCGAAGCGCCCGATGCGATGCCCCACCGCGCCGGTGAAGGCTCCCTTGATGTGGCCGAAGAGCTCGCTCTCCACGATGTTTTCGGGCAGGGCCGCGCAGTTGAGGTAGACCAGGGGCTGGTGAGCGCGGCTGGAGCGCGCGTGCAGGGTGCGGGCCACGAGCTCTTTGCCCACCCCCGTCTCGCCGGTGATCAGCACGGTGAGATCGGAGGGCGCCACCTGCTCCAGCTCATCGAGGTGCGCCAGCATCACCGGGCTGCGCCCGAGGATCTGCCCTCCACCGCGCTGCAGGGCCTCGTCCATGAGGCGGCGGGAGACCAGCTGCCGGCGCTCCGCAAGCTGCTCGAGGGCTTCGATGAGCGACGCCGTGCGCACCGCGGCGGCGGCCAGGGCGGACAGCGTGGCCACCTGGCGCAGGTCCACGTTGTTGAAGGCCCCCGGCAGCAGGGCGTCGGTGGTCAGGGCTCCCACCAGCTGGCCCCCGACGCGCAGCGCGCAGCCCAGGCAGGCGTGCACTCCGGCGCTGCCCGCGCCGGCGATGAGGCCGTCGAAGGGATCGGGGCGCGGGTCGTCCGCGGCGAAGGCCAGGGGACCGGGAGCCGCCAGGATGGCCGCCAGCCGCGGATGATCCGCTGGCATGAAGCAGCGGCCCAGCGCATCGGGAGTGAGCCCGGTGGCGGCGACCACCCGCAGGCCACCCTGGTCCAGGCGCAGCAGCGCGGCCGCATCGCAAGGTACGATGCGAGATACCGCCGCCACGAGGCGTTGGTAGCGGTCCTGGTCAGGCAGGCTGGTGCTCAGGTCCAGCGCCACGTCCAGCATCACGTCGAGCATGTTGACCTCGTCGGAAGGACAGCCACGTAGTCCGTTCGACCACGGCCTGCCGTTGACCTGCCGACAACGAGCCCCAGATAACCCGCCTGCCAGCGTGCGTGGGCCTGGCACGGGCCTTGCTTTGCGGGCGGGTGACCGTGCGTATCGCCAGAGCTGCAGACAAACCCCGAGAGGTATCCCATGTTGCTCCTCCTCATCTCCGCCTCCGCCGTCATGGCACAACCCGACATCGAGCTCACCCCCACCGCCGTGGTCAGACCTCGCCTGGAGGCCCACACGGGCAAGGACGGTGCCGCCGGCGGGGAGCAGCTCTTCGTCAACCAGCGCTCCCGCCTGGGGCTCGACTTCTCGGCCGGCCAGGTCTCCGGCCGGGTCCTCGTGCAAGACGTGCGCATCTGGGGCTCCGAGAGCCACACGCTCACGGACTACTCTGCCGAGGGCCTGGATCTGCACGAGGCCTTCCTGCTGTGGAAGCCCAGCGAGGCCTTCAGCCTCAAGGCCGGCCGCCAGGCCATCAACTTCCAGGAGCAGCGCCTGGTGGGCGAGGTGGGCTGGGCTCCCCAGGCCCGCAGCTTCGACGCCCTGCGCCTGGCTCTGGACACCGGTGGCATCAGCGCCGATCTGGCCGCCGTCATGCTGGCCGAGGCGGATCTCGGCGTGGTGGACCAGGACTCCCTGTCCGTGTTCTTCCGCGCCGGTGTGACCCCCGGCGACAGCGGCGCCGTCGACCTGGTGTCGGTGCTCGACTCCCAGGACGGCCTGCTGCGCGAGACCGTCGGCCTGTACGCCAAGGGCGCCACCGGCATCCTCTCCGGGCGCGTCGAGGGCTACGGGCAGCTGGGCACCAGCGGCAGCGACGACATCCGAGCCTGGATGGTGGGCGCCCGCGGCACCATCGCCCCCGAGCTGTCCGTCAAGCCCACCGTCACCCTGTGGTACGACCTGCTGTCGGGCGACGCCGACGCCACCGACGGCACCCAGTCGGCCTTCAACACCCTGTACGCCACCAACCACAAGTTCTACGGCCACATGGACATCATGAACTTCAGCCGCGGTGGCAGCGCCGACGGGCGCGGGCTGCATGACGCGGCCTTGAAGCTCTCCCTGGTGCCCACGGGGAAGCTCAGCGTGAACCTGGACGCCCACGTGTTCATGGCGGCAGCGGGCGGCGACGGCCTGCTGGGCGAAGAGGCCGACCTGTGGATGGCGGTGCCCCTGGCACCCAAGCTCAAGCTCGCGGTGGGCGTGGCCGGCATGCTGTATGCCGATGGCTCCGATCCCGACGGCTTCGCCTGGCTCCAGCTGATGGCGTCGAGCTGACTACAGAGAGCGGCCCAGCAGGGCGCTGGCGCAGAGCCCTGCCAGGCCCAGCCACAGCACGACGCGGCCGGGCAGGCGCTGGTTGAAGCTGCCCGCCCCGGCCGCCAGCGCGATGGCGGACAGGTGCACCAGCGGCAGGAAGTAGTGCGTGGGGAAGTGGTCGATGGTGCACAGCAGCAGGGAGTAGCTGGCCGCGGTGGCCAGGATGAGCAGGGAGCGACCGCGGGCGCAGACGATGGCCAGCAGGGGCGCACCGCCGGCGTAGACCACCCACATCCAGTAGAAGCGCGGCGCCCGGCGCAGCAGCACGCCCGGGTCGTGTTCCCCGTGCCAGTGCTCTGGCAGGGTCTCGAACCACAGGATCTCCAGGGCCTCCTCGAGGCCGCCGGTGAGCGCCAGGGCGGCGGTGGCCAGCAGGACCAGGCCGGCGGCGGCGCCCAGCGTGACCAGGGCCGGCCTGAGCAGGCCCTTCAGCCTACGCTCCGTGAAGGCGCGCAGCAGGGCCGCTCCCAGCAGCACGAAGGCCCCGGGATAGCGCAGCAGGCTGGCGGCCAGGGCCATGGAGCCCCCGCGCCAGCCCCCGCGGGCCAGCAGGGCCGCCATGCCGCCCACCAGCGCGGCCGCGTACAGGGAGTCCGGGAAGTTGATGCTGCCGGGCTCGATCATCAGCCGGCCATGCACGGCGGTGGCGAGGGCCGGGGACAGCCAGGCGGCCCACGTCGCCCGGGGGCCAGCCAGCTGCAGCAGCCGCACGCCGGAGACGCCTGTGAGCACCAGCACCCACAGGAAGATCCAGGCCGCGCCCTTCATGTCGGCGTCCAGCAGACCCGTGGGCACTGCCAGCAGGTAGGACCAGAGGGGCGGCTGGTTGATGGTGGCCCGCAGGTGGGTGAGGGTGTCGGCGGCCCAGACCTGGTTCTCGACGATGTTCAGGCTCTGGTAGTAGTGCACGAAGCGCAGCTCACCCAGCTCGTTGAGCGACCAGACGGCGTCTTGTCCTGGCAGGAGGTAGACCTGTGCTCGCTCGCCCGCGCCGCCGTGGGGGGCGTACAGGCCCATGGCCACGGGCCCGGGCGAGACCTGGATCGCGGCCGCGCCCACGCCCCGATCGAGGTAGCGCCGCACGGGCCCTTCCGCCGGATCCTCGGTGGGCGCCTGCTCCACCAGCGCCACGCCCAGCGTGCTGCCCTTCTGGTACAGCCGCAGCTCCAGGCCCACGGCGCCCCGCAGCGCGACGATCAGCTGCCCGTCGGTGTCGGCGATGAACTCGGTCGTATCGCCCACCGTCAGCTCGGCGCGAGCGGCTCCGGCTTCGGGCCAGCCCAGGGCCTCGAACCCGGGTGCGCTGATGGGCAGCTGGTCCCAGCCGCCGTGATCGGCCACGCGGTTCCACCAGTAGCCGTCCACGGGAAAGACCAGGGCGCCGCCGTGGTGCACGCCCAGCGCGATCACCGCCAGCGCCACCGCGGCGACACCCAGCGCGGCGCGGGCGTCGGGCTGGATGAGCGGATCGTCACGCAGGCGCAGCCAGGCCATGACCAGGCCGGGAGCGCCAGTGCCGGCCACCAGGGGCAGCAGCGCCCAGATCGGCAGGCCGAGCTCCCGGACGATGATCACCGCCAGCACCACCTGCAGCGCCCCCAGCCAGGCGGCGTCGATGGCCGCCTGCAGCCACGACCCCACCCCCGGACCGCGCCCCTGCAGCCAGCAGGCCCAGCCCCAGCCGGGAGCCCAGAGCACTGCAGGCAAGAGCACGAGGCCCCCCAGCCAGGTGGGGGCGTCGAGGGCGACACAGGCCGCGGCCAGCGCCCACAGCAGGGGGCTGGCCAGCAGGCTCATGGGGCGTCCACCTTGAAGCGCAGCACGTCGTCCGGGTGGTGGGCCAGCTCCATGGCCCCGGCCACCAGGCAGCAGCCGTGGTCGCTGGCGAAGATGGCGTGGGCGAGGCCCGCCGGCACCCACACCCTCCTGCCGGCCAGGGGCACTACGCGGCGTGCGCCGCTGGCGGGATCGGCGGCCACCAGCGTGGGCTCACCCTGGATCCCGGCGAACCACTCCCCGCGCTGCCTGTGCAGGTGGTGGCCCCGGGAGCGGCCGGGCTCGATTGAGACCAGGTAGACCTCGCCGGGCACCGCGTGAGGGAAGGCCTTGTAGAGGGTGCCGCGCCCGTCCACGTACATCTCCAGGGCCTCCACCCGCATGGCGTCCAGCAGCTCGCGTTCAGGCATGGTTCCTCGCGTGCTCGATGGTCTGCAGCAGGCCGTCCTGGAGCTCCACCCGGGGATGGTGGCCCAGCAGCCGCCGGGCGCGGGCGTGGTCGCCGTAGAAGCGCTCCACCTCGCCCGCTCGGCGGGGCAGCCGTCCGCGGCGCACCAGGCCGGGATCGGCGCCGGCCAGTCGATAGATGGTGCTGGCCAGCTCCGACACCGACAGCTCCGGACCTCCGCCGATGTTGAGCAGACAGCCCAGGGCCTGCGGTGCGGCCGCCCTGGCGATGCCCCTGGCCACATCGCTCACGTGGTTGAGCTCGCGCGTCTGCCGCCCATCGGTGATCTCCAGGATCTCACCCGCGACGGCCTTCTGGACTGCCATGGGCACCAGGCGCCGGGGGGCCTGCCCGGGACCGTAGGTGAGGAAGGGGCGCAGCACCGTGACCCTGAGCCCAGCCACGCGCTGCATGGCCAGCAGCCACTGGCTGGCGGCCAGCTTGAGGCAGGAGTAGGCGGACACGGGGAGAGGGAGGGAGGTCTCGGAGAAGGGAGCCTGTTGAGCCCCGTACTCCTCGCAGGTGCCGGCGGAGACCAGCCGGATGTCGCTGGCCAGGCAGGCCTGGGCCAGGTGGTGGGTGGCGTCGAGGATGCCCGGCCTGAGAGCTTCGTAGGCCTGGGGCTGTCTGCTGAGGTCCACCGGCGCGGCCAGGTGGTAGACCAGCGCGGGCCTGGCCTGGTCCACCAGGCCAGCGGCGGCTCCCGGCTGCGCCAGGTCGGCTCGCCAGGGGATCACGCCGGGGGGGGTGGGGTTGTGGCGCCAGCATCCGTGCACCTGGGCGCCCAGCGCCAGCAGCAGCCGGCAGAGCTGGGCGCCGATGAAGCCGGAGGCTCCCGTCACGAGCACCCTCTCCCCTTGGAGATCGAGCTGCTCGAGGCCGCTGATGTCGAGGCTTGCGGGCAATGAATGCGCTCCGAGCGGCTGGTGGATCCTGGAGTTATCCTGGGGCGTCGCCAGTGGTCCCGAGGAATGTACCCCATGAAGGCGCTGCGGATCCCGTTCCTGCTGCCGCTGGTCGTCGCCTGCGACCTGCAGGTGGCGGACCAGGTGAGCGAGCTGCCTGCGGACAGCGGCGCTCCAGACAGCACCGACAGCGCGGTCCCCGCCGACACGGGCGAGGGCGACAGCGATCCAGGGCCCTTCGATCGCGATGACGACGGTGACGGCTACAGCGAGAACGAGGGTGACTGCGACGACGAAGATCCCGCCACGCATCCCGGCGCTGAGGACCTCTGCGACAGCCACGACAACGACTGCGACGACGAGCTCGAGGAGGACGCGGCCTCCGACGACATCTACGAGCCCAACGACGGCGCCAGCGAGTGGTTCTACCTGGGCAGCCTGGTGGACAGCGCCAGCTTCTCGGTGAGCGGCATCCTGCACAACGACGACGACAAGGATCGCTTCTCTGTGTACGCCGATGATCCCTGGTACTCGAGCTTCGGCTTCCAGGTGTCGCTGTCCAACATCCCCAGCCAGGCCATCTACCAGCTGCAGGTGGGGCTGGTTGGAGACGACGGGGAGCTGGTGGATTCCCAGAGCGTCTACGGAGAGGACTCGCTGTCCATCGCCGTCGAGGGCACGGCCGGCGTGGAAGACGAGGGCACCTACGGGGCCATCGTCAGCGCGGTGGGTGGGGCGGACTGTGGTCGATCCTACCTGCTGACGATCAGCGACAGCTGATTTCATTCAGCGGCCCGGACCGGTGGCATGCTGGCCCCTGGGATGCCCAGATGTGCTGCGCGACGGTGTCCTGGATGGCCCTGCGTCCCGTGAGCGGTGCTGTCGTCCTCGCTCGTCCTGGCTGCTGGCCGGGTCTCCGCGCGGTATGTGCGGAGTGATACCACCCTCCGCCTCGTCCGGTGCTCCGGGCGAGCGGCCGTCTCGATCCTGGAGGTCGTGTGAGCCACACCGAAGACCACGGTCCCGCGCTGACCCGCCAGGTCCGCGAGCGCAGCGGGCTCGACCCCGCAGCCTGCTACCAGTGCGGCAAGTGCACGGCCGGCTGCCCCATGGCCGGCGAGATGCCGACGGGCCCGCAGCAGATCATGCGCAAGGTCCAGCTGGGGCGCGAGGGCCTGCTGGAGGACGCCTCCATCTGGCTCTGCCTCACCTGCGAGACCTGCTCCACCCGCTGCCCCATGGACTGCGAGCCGGCCAGGATCATCGACGCCCTGCGCGAGCTGTCGCTGGAGCAGCGCCCCGGGAGCGGCCCCCGCAACATCCGCGCCTTCCACCAGGCCTTCCTGGAGCAGATCCGCAGCCACGGCCGCCTGTTCGAATTCGGGCTGGTGATGGGCTTCAAGCTGCGCTCCGGAGCGCTGCTGGACGACGTCACCGCCGCGCCCTCCATGCTCTCGCGCGGCAAGCTGGCCTTCAAGCCGCGTCGCATCGAGAACCTGGCTGAGGTGCGGCGCATCTTCGACGCCTGCGAATCTCGTCACAAGGGCGAGTAACAGCGAACAACCATGAATATGAACCTCTCCTTGCTGGAGAATCCATGAAGATCGGCTACTACCCGGGCTGCTCAATGCACGCCACCGCCAAGGACTACGGCGAGAGCCTGTCCGGGGTGACCCAGGCGCTCGGGGTGGAGCTGCAGGAGGTCCCCGACTGGGCCTGCTGCGGAGCTTCGTCCGCCCATGTCACCAACCACCTGCTGGGCGTCGCCCTGCCCGCCCGCACCCTGGCCACCGCCGAAGAGCACGGCATGGACCGGATCATGACCCCCTGCGCAGCCTGCTATGGCCGGCTCTGCTCGGCGGCGGTGGAGACCGGGCAGGACCCGGAGCTCAAGCGCGAGGTGGAAGAGGTCATCGGCCACCCGCTGCAGGGCAGCGTGCAGGTGCTGAACATCGTGGAGCTGCTGCAGGAGCTGCTGCCCCAGGTGGAGCCGCTCCTTGTGCGCCGCCTCGAGGGCCTCAAGCTGGCCTGCTACTACGGCTGCCTGCTGCTGCGACCCCACAAGGTCACCGGCTTCGATGATCCCGAGCAGCCCGAGTCCATGGAGGCCCTGGTGCGGGCGGTGGGTGCTCAGCCCGTGGCCTGGAACAAGCGGGTCGAGTGCTGCGGCGCGGGCTTCTCCCTGGCGCGCACCGGCTCGGTCATCCGCCTGGGCCGCGGCATCCTCGACGACGCGGCGGCGGCGGGCGCCGACGCCGTGGTGGTGGCCTGCCCCATGTGCCACTCCAACCTCGACATGCGCCAGGCGGCCATGAACCGCAAGCAGCGCGGGCTGCCCGAGCTGCCGGTGCTCTACGCCACCCAGGTGGTGGGGCTGGCCATGGGCCTCGATCCCAGCTCCCTGGGGCTGCAGCGGCACTTCGTCTCGGCCCAGGCCCTGGTGGAGCGGATCCTCGCCCTGCCAGGCGCGACGCCTGCAGAGGGGGTGGCCTGATGGCTCGCGTCGGCGTGTTCGTGTGCCACTGCGGCGAGAACATCGGCCGCACCGTGGACTGTGCCGGAGTGGCCGATGCCCTCCGTGACCATCCGGGCGTGGCCCACTCCTGCGACTACAAGTACATGTGCTCCGATCCCGGGCAGCAGCTGATCAAGGACGCCATCAAGGAGCACAGGCTCGACGGCGTGGTGGTCTCCGCCTGCTCGCCACACATGCACGAGAAGACCTTCCGTCGGGCCACCTCCCAGGCGGACCTCAACCCCTTCCTCATGGAGATGGCCAACATCCGCGAGCAGTGTGCGTGGATCCACGAGGACCGCCCGCTGGCCACCGCCAAGGCGACGGATCTCGTGCGGACCCTGGTCGAGAAGGTCAAGCGCAACCGCCCGCTGGTGCCCATCCAGGTGCCCGTCACGCCCCGCGCCCTGGTCATCGGCGGGGGCATCGCCGGCATCCAGGCGGCGCTCGACATCGCCGAGGGGGGCCGCGAGGTCATCCTGGTGGAGAAAGAGCCCTCGGTGGGCGGACACATGTCCCAGCTGTCGGAGACCTTCCCCACCCTGGACTGCTCCCAGTGCATCCTCACCCCGCGCATGGTCGACGCCGCCCAGCATCCTATGATCACCCTGCTCACCTGGAGCGAGGTGGAGAAGGTCGATGGCTACATCGGCAACTTCGAGGTCACCATCCGCCGCAAGGCGCGCAGCGTCGATCTCGACGCCTGCACCGGCTGCCAGGAGTGCACCGAGGTCTGCCCCAGCAAGCGCACCCTCGACGAGTTCGACACGGGCCTGCGCAAGCGCACGGCCATCTACACGCCCTTCCCCCAGGCCATCCCCAACAAGCCGGTGATCGACCGCCCCGCCTGCCTGTACTTCAAGGCCGCCGAGCGGGCCAAGGCGCGCGGCAAGCCCATGAAGAAGATGGTCTGCGGCAAGTGCGCCGAGGCCTGCGGGGTCAAGGCCATCAGCTTCGACGGCGAAGACGAGCTCGTCGTCGAGAAGGTGGGCGCCATCGTCGTGGCCACCGGCTTCCAGCTCTACCAGGTGGGCAAGCAGCAGCCGGAGCCCTACCTGCGCGGCTACGGCGAGTACGGCTACGGCGAAGACCCCGACATCATCGACGGGCTGCAGTTCGAGCGGCTGGCCTCGGCCTCCGGGCCTACGGGCGGCCGGATCCTCAAGCCCTCCGACGGCGAGCCGCCCCAGACCGTGGTGTTCGTCCAGTGCACGGGCTCCCGAGACCCGGCCAAGGGCATCGAGTACTGCTCCGGTGTCTGCTGCATGTACACCGCCAAGCACGCCATGCTCTACCAGCACAGCGTGCACGGTGGGCAGGCCGTGGTCTTCTACATGGACATCCGCGCCACTGGCAAGGGCTACGAGGTGTTCACGCGGCGCGCTGCCGAAGAGGCCGGCGCCGACTATGTGCGCGGGCGGGTCTCCAGCATCTACCGCGTGGGCGACAAGCTGCGCGTGCTGGGCATGGACACCTTGATGGGCGAGCCCTGCGAGGTGGACGCCGACCTGGTGGTGCTGGCCACCGCCATCCGGCCCCAGCCGGGCATCAAGGAGCTGGCCCAGACCCTGTCCATCTCCTACGACCAGCACGGCTTCCTGAACGAAGCCCACCCCAAGCTGCGCCCGGTGGAGACCAACACCGCGGGCGTCTACCTGGCGGGCTGCTCCCAGGCGCCGCGGGACATCCCCGACTCGGTGGCCATGGCGTCGGCCACTGCCTCCAAGGTGCTGGCCCTGTTCTCCCGCGACCAGCTGGAGCGCGAGCCCCAGGTGGCCCAGGTGGACGCCGACAGCTGCGCGGGCTGCTTCCACTGCGAGCGGGTCTGCCCCTACGGAGCCATCGAGCGGCTCGAGGTGAGGGACCGCCGCGGCCAGGTGCTCAAGGTCATCGCCCAGGTCAACCAGGGCGTCTGCCAGGGCTGCGGCACCTGCCCGGCGGTCTGCCCCTCCAAGTCCGTACAGCTCGACGGCTTCACCGACGAGCAGGTCTTCGCGGCCATCCAGGCCCTCTCCATCTAGCCCCCTGTTTCCAGGAGTCTTCTGCCATGAGCGAACCGGCATCCTCCGCCGAGGGGGTCTTCCAGCCGCGGATCGTGGCCTTCGTGTGCAACTGGTGCACCTACACCGGCGCCGACCTGGCCGGCACCAGCAGGCGCCAGATGGCCCACAACGTGCGCATCGTGCGCCTGCCCTGCACCGGGCGCATCGATCCCCTGTTCGTCACCAAGGCCTTCGAGCGCGGAGCCGATGGGGTCATCGTCTCCGGCTGCCACCCGGGCGACTGCCACTACACCGAGGGCAACTACCACGCCCGGCGGCGCTTCCGGTACTTCCGTGAGCTGCTGGAGTTCACCGGCATCGACACCCGCAGGGTCACCTTCTCCTGGGTCTCGGCCAGCGAAGGTCAGAAGTGGGGCGAGGTGGTGGACAGCACCACCGGCCGCGTGCGCGAGCTCGGGCCGTTCACCGCCTATCCGGGCACCCAGGAGGGCTCATCATGAAGGCCCTGCGAGACAAGGCCCGCGAGCTGCTGGAGCTGGGCGAGGTCCAGGTGGTCATCGGCTACGGCCAGGGCCGGCGTGGCGTGCGCCCCATCTTCGTCACTCGCCCCCAGGACTGCGAACAGCTGGTCTTCGACCCTCGCTGCGTGCAGAACCTGGCCAGCTACCTCAACCCGCGCCGGGCTCACGTCAAGCGCCTCGGCCGCCCGGCGGTGGTGGTCAAGGGCTGCGACTGTCGCGCCGTGGCCGGCTTGATCCGGGAATCCCAGATCGCCCGCGGCGACGTGGTGCTGCTGGGGGTGCGCTGCGGCGGCGTGGTGGTCCATCCCCACGGCCCGGCGGAGCTCACGGCAGACACAGTGGCTCCCCGCTGCCAGGGCTGCGACATCCGCGAGCCCCAGCTACCCGACGAGCTGCTGGGCGAGCTGCCGCCACCCCCTCCCGAGGCCCCCGGCATCGCCGAGCGCGTGGCGGCCCTCGACGCCCTGCCGGTCGATGAGCGCATGGCCTTCTGGAAGGCCCAGTTCTCCCGCTGCATCCGCTGCTACGCCTGCCGCCAGGCCTGCCCGCTCTGCTACTGCGCCCGCTGCATCGCCGACTTCACCCAGCCGCGCTGGATCGACTCTTCGGCGCATGCGCGAGGCAACACCGCCTGGAACCACACCCGGGCCATGCACCTGGCCGGCCGCTGTGCGGGCTGCAGCGAGTGCGAGCGGGCCTGTCCCCAGGGCATTCCGCTCACCCTGCTCAACGAGAAGCTGGCCCAGGTGGGGCGCGAGCAGTTCGAGCACCGGGTGGGCGACGATCCCGATGTCCCCGCGCCGGTGGGCGACTTCCGCAAGGGAGACGCCGAGGAGTTCATCGTCTGATGTCAAAGCACACCCTGCACCTGGCCCAAGCGCAGCTGCACGGCCTCGTCTCCGATCTGCTCGCTGCCGGCACCGCCGTCATCGCACCTGCCGCAGACGGCGAAGACCGCGTGGAGTACACCCGGCTGGCCTCGCCCGCTGCTCTCAGCCTGGATGCGCGCCCCCTCAGCCCCCTCAAGGGCTTCCTGTTCCCGCGCAGCGAGCCGCTGTTCAGCTACGAGCAGCGCGGCAAGGACGTCACCCTGCACCCGGTCTCGGCGGAGTTCTCGCCGCGGGTGGTGCTGGGCGCGCTGCCCTGCGACGCCGGTGGGCTCGCGGTCATGGACGCCGTCATGGGCTGGGACTACCGCGACGAGCCCTGGTTCGGCCGGCGCGCCGCCACCACCATCCTCTCTATCGTCTGCCCGCACGCCGACGACTCCTGCTTCTGCTCCGCGGTGGGCCTGCACGCCGACAGCCCTCGAGGGGCGGATCTGCTGCTGGTGCCCGTGGACGGTGGCTTCCAGGTGCAGGTGCACAGCGACAAGGGCGCCGCCTTCGTGGACCAGCACGCCGCGCGCTTCGCCGAGCAGCCCGCAGGCAGCGCCGAGCAGGCCCGGGCCTTCCGCCAGCGCTGCCGTGACAGGGTGCAGGGCAACCTGGATCTCGACCCACCCGCCATGCGCAGCTGGATCGAGTCCAGCTTCGCCCACTCGCTGTGGAGCGAGATCGCGCTGGCCTGCCACGGCTGCGGCGCCTGCACCATGGTCTGCCCCACCTGCCACTGCTTCGACATCGTCGACGAGCAAGAGGGCGTGGGCCGCGGCACGCGTCGTCGGAACTGGGATGGCTGCCAGTACGAGCTGTTCACCCTGCACGGCGGCGGCCACAACCCCCGCCCCGACCAGGGAGCCCGCTACCGCCAGCGCATCAGCCACAAGTTCGCCATCTACCCGGACCGCTTCGACGAGCTGCTCTGCACCGGCTGCGGGCGCTGCGTGCGCGACTGCCCGGCGGGCATCGACCTGCTGGAGATCCTCGACCGCGTGCAGGCGCTGGCGGAGCCGCCCACCGACGAGCTGCTCCGTGCCGCGCCCGGAGGTGCCTCGTGAATCTCTACCAGCCTCACCTGATGCGGGTCACCGAGCGCATCCCCGAGACCCACGACACCACCACCCTGCGCCTGGAATTCCAGGATCCCCAGGCCGCCGACGCTTTCAGCTTCCAGGCGGGTCAGTTCGCCGAGTACTCAATCTTCGGCGAGGGTGAGTGCACCTTCTGCATCGCCTCCAGCCCCACCCGCGGCGGCGTCATCGAGTGCTCCTTCAAGAGCGTGGGCAAGGTCACCAAGGCCCTGGCGCGGGCCGACGTGGGAGACACCGTCGGCTTCCGGGGCCCCTACGGCAACGCCTTCCCGCTGCGGGACTGGGAGGGCGGCAACCTGCTGTTCATCGCCGGTGGCATCGGGCTCGCTCCGGTGCGCTGTGTCATCTGGAACGCGCTGGACTGGCGCGATCGCTTCAAGGACATCACCATCGTCTACGGGGCGCGCTCGGTGGGCGACCTGGTCTACAAGCGAGAGCTGCGTGAGTGGAGCGCCCGCGACGACGTCCGCTGCGTACAGACGGTGGACCCCGGCGGCGAGACCGAGGACTGGACCGGCCAGGTGGGCTTCGTGCCCACCGTGCTCGACCAGGTGGCCCCCGCCGCCGAGGACACCTGGGCGGTGGTCTGCGGGCCCCCCATCATGATCAAGTTCACCCTGCCCGTGCTGCAGAAGCTGGGGTTCCCCTCCGAGCGCATCTTCACCACCCTGGAGAACCGCATGAAGTGCGGCCTGGGCAAGTGCGGGCGCTGCAACATCGGCCGGGTCTACGTGTGCAAGGACGGCCCCGTGTTCAGCGCCACCGAGCTCGACGCCCTGCCGCCCGACATGTAGCCGCGGCTGGATAGGGGAGGGGAGTGACCAACAGCTCCACCCCTGGCGCCGCCGCGTGGCGGGCGCGGCTTCTCCGGGAGGCGCCCCTGCTGCTGGGCCTGGTGCTGGGCCTGGCCTGTCTGCTGCACCCCGGCCTGCCGCGCTTCGGCTACCCCCTGGGGGCGGACTGGGACACCTACCTCGGCTCCGCGGCCCATCTCTGGCTCGATCCGGGCAGCTTCAGCTACAACGAGTGGCGGCAGCCCCTGTACCCGCTGCTGCTGGGCGGGGCGGGGCAGCTCTGGGGCTACGTGTGGGTGGGCCAGGCGCTGGCCATCGCGGGGGTGGCGGCGGCCATCGTCGCCGCGGGCCTGCTGGGCAGGGCCCTGGTGGGCCCCTGGGCGGGAGGGCTGGCCGCCCTGGCGACGGCGCTCGCCCCGGGGGCCCTGGACGGCTCCTGGTGGGTGAACCCCTACCCGCTGGCCGCCGGCTGCTCAGGGCTGGCCCTGGCGCTGGCGGCCTGCTGCGCGCGCTGGCCGCGGAGCTCAGCGGCCCTGCTGGCGGGGCTGGCGGCTGGGGCCGCCTGGGGCCTGGATCTGCGCGGCCTGGCGGTGGTGGCTGCCGTGCCCCTGGTGGTGGTGCTGGCCCCGGTGCCCTGGGGGCGGCGGCTGCGCCTGCTGCTGGCGGTGGCGGTGGGGGTGGCGGTGTTCGCCGCCCTGGATCAGGGGGTCAAGCGGCGCGCAGGCCTGGCCACGCTGCCACTGAGCCAGCAGGTTTCCCTCCAGCACCGGCAGGCCCGGGGGCCGGGGGCGCCGCCTGGCCTGGGCACCACCAGCGAGGCCGCGGGCTGCCTCGGCCAGGAGCTGCTGCCGCTGGGGCCAGCCACCCTGCTGGACAGCTGCGCCGCCAGCCGGCGGCGGCTGAACCTGGCCCACATGCAGAAGAAGGGGCACCTGCCACCTCCGGCCGCGCTGCTGCCGCTGCTGGCGCTGGTGCTGGTGCCGGCCCGTTGGGGTCGCCGCTCCTCGCTGGTGGCGCTGGTGGTGTTCGGGGTTCCCCTCGCCAGCGTGCTGGTGGGCATCTCCTGGGTGCCCTTCCCGGATCGCTACCTGCTGCCGCAGCTCTCCCTGCTGGGGGCGCTGGGCCCCGTGGCCCTGGTGGGCGCGGGCAAGAGCGTACCCAGCGCCGGGTCTCTCGGCCGCTGGTGCGGGCGCGCGTCGGTGGCGCTGGCCCTGGTGTGGCTGCTCGCGGTCTGGCCCGGCTGGCGCGCGGGTGAGCTGCTGGAGCCCCTGGACAGCCAGCGCAGGCGTGGGGCGGAGGTGCCACAGGAGGCCGACCTGCGGGTACACCTGGCGCGCTGGGCGGCGGGGAGCATCGGCGACGACGACCTGCTGGTGGACTGCGCCGATCTGCAGCTCGAGAAGTGCCTGCTGCCCCTGCGCGTACCCCTGCGCCACGATCCTCCCCACGCGCCGGGCTGCCGGCGCCTGGCGCTGGATCCTCCGCCGGCCGCCGGGCAGCGCTGGCTGATCAGCGTGCACCCCCCTGCCGGGCGCGGCAAGCCGCCCACGGCCTCGCGCCAGGAGCTGATGGACGCCGGCTGGGAGCTGGTGCCCGTGGTCATGGACCCCGAACCTCCCCCAGGCAGCTTCTCGTGGCGGGCCTTCCAGGCCATCCAGCGCTGGCGCTTCGAGCCCTGACGCGGGAGGATCAGTCGCTGCGGGCGGGACCCTGGAAGGTCCAGCTGCCGTCGGGCGCGCGGGTCCAGGTGAGCACCAGCTCGGTGAGGAAGGTGTCGGCCACCAGCTTGAGCACGGTCGGGGCGTCATCGTCGAAGTTGGCCACGTCGTCGAAGCCCAGGCGGATGCGGTCGCCCTCGATGTTGTTGTCGCTGGGCTCCAGGCGCTGGTCGCCGCTCTCCAGGTGGAACACCGGGGCCAGGACGGAGAACAGGTAGGGCAGGTCGATGTCCACGTCGTCCTTGCCCAGCTCCGAGCTGGTGCTCAGCTGCACGCCCTCCTCGAGGGTGGACACCGCCATGTCCGCCAGCCCGTGGGCTCGGGCGCTGGGAGGGGCGGCGGGTGCCCAGCGGCGAATGGACGTGCGCTGGCGCATGCGCTGCTCGCGGTGCTGCCGGGCCTGGTCCCGCTTGAAGGTGATCGAGTCCACCCACACCACGGCCTCGTCAGACACCAGCACCGCCCGCACGCTGGCGATGTCTTCCACCGTCTTCTGCCTGCCGCCCAGCTCGAATTCGATGTCCACGTCTTCGAAGCTGGTGGTCTCCTGGGCCGGCAGCTGCGGCTCGGTGGCGGGGGCGAAGGGCTCGTAGTCGTCGGGGTGCATGTCGGTGAAGTGCAGGCAGAGCACCAGGCTCGCGTTGTGCAGTGTGCGCGAGCTGCGGTTGCGCACCGCCACCTGCAGCTTGTCGCTGAAGGTGGCCTCCTCGGCCTCCAGGTCGAGCCAGCCGCGCTCCGGCAGGATCAGGTGGTAGTCCTCCTGCAGGAAGTCCTCGCAGAACTGGAGATCGCGGATGACCAGGTCCCACTGCCCCTGGGCTCGGCGGCGCGCGAAGTGGTCCATCACCTTACTGCGCCCGCGTTCGAATTCACCCTTGTCGAAGGCGATCCTCGCCAGCTGCAAGTCAGGGCTGAACCAGGCTGCGCCCAGCATCGAGGACTTGTAGAGCCCCAGCACCAGGTTGCCTTCGCGGGACTTGCGCAGGAAGGCCCGGCTGCGCGCCTTGTAGGGATCGAGCATCTCGCCCAGCTGCTCGGCCTGCTTGGGGTAGTAGGCGGCGGCCTGCTCCAGGTCCAGGTGCGCGCCCTGGAGGTCGCCGCTGCGCTGCCGCAGCACGCCGCGCAGCAGCAGGGCCGGCGCGCTGCTGTCGGGGTGGGCCTCGGCGAACTCCTGCAGCAGGCGCTCCGCCTCGTCCGGATCCTCGGGCGAGGCCAGATCGCCCTCGATGAGCGCCAGCGCGGCCAGCAGGTGGGCTTCCTTGTCGTAGGGAGCCGCCCGCATGGCCGCGCGCGCCGCCTGCAGCGCCGCCTCCCACTCGCCTTCGTGGGCGGCCAGGTAGGCGCGATCCCGCATGGCGCAGACGCGCTCCCACTCTTCGAGGTAGCGGTGGTAGACAGTAGAGTT
The DNA here is from genome assembly GCA_964512185.1 of uncultured Enterobacterales bacterium. Classification (GTDB taxonomy): domain Bacteria; phylum Myxococcota_A; class UBA796; order UBA796; family JAFGLY01; genus CAZEJJ01. The sequence continues at coordinate 16,721 of CAZEJJ010000013.1, forward strand.
CTCCGCCAGGGCGTCGATGAGCTCGCGCTCGAGATCCAGCATCTCGGCCAGCAGATCGGCGTGGGCTCGCTGCTGGTCCTTCCAGTCCTGGTACACCTGCTGCACGCCCTCGCGGTCGATGCCCGCCTGGGCCACCTCCACCGCTCCGCCCGTGCCCGCGAGGGGGATGGCCAGGGAGGCATCGCCGCCCACCTGCAGGTCCGAGACCATGAGCAGGTTCAGCACAGGTCCCATGTGACGCAGCATCCCCCAGGTGGCCTCCTGGTCCTCTGACGCCACCTGGCGCGCATAGAGGCGGAAGAGCACGTCGAGGATCTGCTCCCGAGCCGCGAGCACCTCGGGGGCGACGCCGCGGTAGTCCTGCAGCGCGCTCTGGCTCAGCCAGGTCTCCAGCGAGCCCTCGGTGGCCAGGGCGGCATCGATCTCGTGCAGCACGCGCACGGTGGCGTCGATGTCGTAGGACTGGTCCTGTAGATCGCTGCGCGCCTGCTGCATCTTCTCGAGGACGGGCGAGAAGGCCTCCTCGGCCTGCTCTTGCTGCTGCTGCAGCGCCTGCGCCCGCTGGTAGCGGCTCCACCCGAACAGCGAGAGCAGCAGGCCCAGCACGATGGCTGCCCAGATCAGGCAGCCGCGGGGGATCCGCAGGGAGCGGTCCGGCCGCGTCGCAGCCTGTGCTTCGGTGCTCATGGCTCCCGCTCCTGTCGTCGTCGGTTCGCGACCCGGCCCTGAGCGCCCCGCAGCCGGATAGCCAGCACCAGCCGGGCGCGCCGCAGCTTGGCGGCGGCCGCGAGCCAGCGCACCAGGTCTTCGGCCTGTCGCTCGGCTGCGCCCCAGCGCTCCTGGATGGCGGCGCGGCGCTGCTCGTCTCCGTCCTGGCGCTGGTTCCAGGCCCGCAACAGGGAGCGCGCGCCCTGGGCGTCCAGCCCGCGGCCAGGGCCGTAGAGGGTCAGCAGGCCGTGGGGGGGCACCCCCGCCGCTGCGCCGCCCTTCAGGCTCCGGCCGTCGCTCTGCACCAGGTGCAGCGTGCTGTCGTGGCCCGCGCGCAGGCAGGCCCGGCCCGCCGGGGGGGGCATGGCCAGCTGCAGCCGGTTCGCTGCCCGCAGCAGGTGCGCGGCGCGCGCTCCGCGGTCCGTGCTGCGCCCCCGCAGGGCCAGGCGGTGCCGCTCGGCCAGGAGCTGGTCGGCGAGGGCCCGGCGGACCAGGTCGATGGCCTCCGGTGCGGAGGCGGGAGGTGAGCGGATCCAGGGTCGGATCAGCTCGACGAGTGGGTGATCTCCCCAGGGGTCCAGGGCCACCAGGCAGCGGGCCAGATCCGAGAGGTCCTCGCCCGCTCCTCCACCCGCGCTCGTGGTCCCGATGGGATCCAGCCAGGCGATGCTGGGGCGCTCGGGGCCCAGCAGCAGCTGGTCGGGTGCCAGGCCACCCAGCACCAGGCCGCGCTGGTGGAGGCCGTGCAGGGGCAGCAGGGCGAGCACCAGCCAGCGCGCCAGGGCCCGCAGATCCGGCGGATCCTCCACGGGGAGGTACTCGGACAGGGGCGGCGCGGGCAGGTCGTAGCGCACGTGGGGCCAGTCGCCGTGGGGGCACCAGCGCATGGGCGCCAGCCCCGGGGTGCCGGCGGCCAGACGCACACCGGTGGCCACGCGGCGGAGGGCGACCGGATCTTGTCGCCAGCCGGGCTTGAGGCAGCGCATGGCGGCGCGCCCGCCGCTGGCCAGGTCCCAGCCGATCCAGGAGGTGGTCAGCGCGTCGTAGCTCAGCAGGCGGATGCGCCGCACCCCGTCGATCTCGGCGGGCAGCAGCTCGTCGGCGCGCTCCAGCTCCCGCAGGTGCAGCAGGCAGGCGTCCAGCTGTTGCAGCGAGCCGGGCCTGGCGGCGGCCATGGCCTCCAGGGCGGCCCGCTGCTCCGTCGGGCTGGCGGTCGCAGATACGCCGGCCTCGGCGAGGGTCGAGGCGAGCCCTGGCGGGCTATGATCGGCTGCCGTGTCGGAGCGGGCAGATCGCATGAACGAGAGCATGCCACGGAATGGTCGCGGAGTGCAGACCCCCGCAGCTCGCGGGCCGGGGCCGCAGGTCTGCCTGTCCTCGCCCTGGCGGGCCGGCATCCGGGTCGCGTGGCTGGCGCTCGGCTGTGCTGTGCTGTCCGGCGCCGACACGGTGGAGCTGGAGCGTCCCCAGGGCATGTCCTCTCCAGAAGCCGTGCAGCGCGCGCTGGAGCTGGCGCTGCTGGCCAGCGGTGACGCGGACCGCACCGCGGCCCTGAAGGCGGAGGCCGACGCGCTGCTAGGTGGTGCGGGTGGCGCACCGGGTCAGCTCCCCGGTCAGCTGCACCAGGCCGCGGTGCGGTGGGCCCGGCGCGCGGAGCCGGCCCGCAGGCTGCTGGCTGCCTGGGACCAGCTGCGCGACCCGGTGGCCAGGCTGCCCTGGCTGCGGGAGGACTCCGCCCGGGGCGAGCTGGCGCGGCTCTCCCTGGTGGTGAGCTGCACCGACGCGGTGGTGGGCAGCACCCACCTGCCCCTGAACCAGGCGGCGGAGCTGCTGTCGCGTTGTGCTGGCGCGAGCGATGCCGTCGCCGGCCTGCAGCGCACCGGCGGCGCGCTGGAGCTGCTCGATCCCAGGACCGAGGCGGCCCACCGTCAGCTGTCCCACTGGCGGGAGCTGCTGGCCGTGGCTCGGGTTCCGGCACCGCTGCAGATGGAGAACCTGCCCGTGGCCTATGGCCTGCCCCTCGACGATCCCGTCCCTCCGCTGCTGCTGGTGGATGGGGCGGACGCCGCCTGGCTGAGCAGGCCGCTGGTCTCCTGGGATCAGGGCCTGCTGGTCTGGGATCCGGGCCCCCCCGCCGAGTCGCTCAGCGGCTGGGATTCGGCAGCCTGGACGCGCTGGAGGACCATCGCGACGCGGCGCTCGGAGCTCGCCATGGCCGGGATCATGAGCTTCCACAACGAGCGCACCCACGGCGAGAGCGCGGGCACCGCCGCCCTGATCGCCTCGGCTCCGGAGCAGGACCTCCGGGCCCTGATGCCCTGGTTCAGCGGGCTCGCGGGGGCGGGGGAGGCGCAGGCCTGCCTGGCCCTGCGCTCGCCGAGCCGGGGCGGGCTCCGGCGCAGCTGCCTGCCCCTGCGGGTCATGGGCCAAGGCGAGGAGATCAGCTGGCGCCTGGGGCGCGGTGGGCTCTCTGCCGCCGGCCTGCCTGGAGCGCGCAGCCCGCGCGCCTGGGTCGCGGTGGAACCCGGCGCCAGGGTGGAGGACCTCGTGCTGGCCCTCGAAGAGGCCCGCGACGGGGATCGCAGCCTGGGCTTGCTCGTGTCCGGCGCCGGCGGGCCAGGGCAGCGCGGCGATGCTCAGTCGTCCGGATCGTCTCCGTCGATGTAGCCCAGGGCTTGCAGCGCGTCGGTGGCGGCTTCGTCGGTGGTGCTGGTGGCCGCTGCCTGCTCCGGCGGGAGAGGAGCCTGGTGCAGGCCCACGGTCAGGCGTCCGTCACCCTCTCCCGTGGCCAGCAGCATGTGCAGCTTGCCGTCCGTCAGGCCGTGGACCTTGCTGCGCGGCCTCCAGCTGGCGCTGTGCTCGCTGTCAGCGGTGCGCACCACCAGGCGCAGTCCTTCGGGATCCAGCACGTCGCCAGCGGGGATCACGAAGATCTCCCGGGGCAGGTAGGTGCCCTCGGAGGTCTCCACGCGCAGCACGCCGTCCTGGATGGTCACCGGTGCCGTGTCTCCCATCAGGGAGGGAGGGAACCAGGCCTTCTCCAGGCCGGCCGGGTGGCTGAGCTCAACGCTGCCCTTGAAGCCCACCACCACGCGCCCGCCGCCGCGCCCGGCGATGCGCCAGACCGGGACCACCTGCTGGCCCAGGGCCTCGGACAGCTGGCCGGCGTAGGGGGAGAGATCCGCGGCCTGCTGCCTGACGAGATCGTTGGTCTCGAGCGGATCTGAGCGCAGATCGAAGACCTGCTGGCGCCCCCCCTGCGCGATCCACTTCTTGCCGTCGGGCCCCAGCACACCCCAGGCCTCGTTCCCGTAGAGCAGCTCGCCGAAGTAGAGGGAGCGGGCCGGCGGGGGCTCGGGACCGGCAGAGGCGGCGCTCATCAGGGGCAGGAGGGAGCGCCCCGTGCTGTGCTCGTCGGCGGGCAGGCCCAGCAGCTCGAGCAGCGTGGGCGTGACGTCGAGCAGGGAGACGGGCTCGGCGACCCGCGCAGGGGCGAGGCCCTTGGACGCGATGATCAGCGGCACGCGCAGCAGCTCGTCGTACAGCGTGTGGCCGTGCTCGATACCGCCGTGTTCCCAGAATTCCTCGCCGTGGTCACCGAAGAAGACCACCGTGGCGTCTTCGCCCAGCGCCGCGAGCAGCCTGGGCAGCTGGTCGTCCACCACCCGGATGTTCTGATCGTAGCGATCCATCATGTAGCTGCCCAGCTCCGCCTTGCGCTCCTTGCTCGCCCTGATGCGCCGCAGCTCCTTGCGGTTCATCTTGCCCGCGAGCTCCTCGGGCCGCTCCCCGGCCCAGATGTGCTCGTAGCTGGCGGGCTCGTTGTAGGGCAGGTGGGGCTCCATGAACTGCACCAGCAGCGCGGCGTCTCGATCGTGGTTGCGCTCCAGGAAGTCCTCCACCAGGTCTACCTGGTCTTTCGCCGGCCGCAGCAGGCGGTAGCGGTACTCCGACCAGTGCAGGCCCATCTCGAAGTGCCGGGTGAGGTAGGCGTTGCAGACGAAGGACCCGGTGTGGAAGCCGGCCTGCGCCAGGCGCTGGGGGAGGTCGATGTGCTGTCCCCAGCTGCCCGCGGGGTGGCCGGAGAGCACGGATCGAGCGGCGGGCAGCGTCCATGGGGACACGGACCGGGCCTGCTCGAAGACCACCTGCCGCGCGGACCAGGCGTCGAGCTCGGGGCTGGTGGCGCGCTCGTGGCCGTAGAGCCCGAGGTGATCGCTGCGCAGGGTGTCCACGAAGATCAGGGCCACGCGGCGCGGGTGCTTCTTGGGGGTGTAGACGGTAGGGTTGGCCAGGAACAGGAAGTCCAGCACATTGTCGCCGCCGGGTTCGCTGCTGATGGTGAGCCGGACGCGCTGGCCGCCCCACTGGGAGAGGTCCAGCCGGCGGTGTCTCCAGCTGCTGGTGCCCACGGTCTCGCGTTCCAGCAGCGTGGTGCCGCTGTCGGTGGTCAGCTCCACGCGCAGCACCGCTCCGTCCGAGGCCTGGCCGCGATCCACCGCGTGGGGCATGACGCGCGCCTCCATGTCGAGGATCGCGCCCGCCGGCAGGGTCAGCTCCCAGGTGGCGCGGCCCGGCGCAGGCAGCAGCAGGCCCTGCCAGCCGTCGCCGTCCATGAAGACCTGCCGCAGGGCGAACCCGGTGCCCTTCTTCTGGCTGGCGCCTGGATCGAGATCGTTCTCCCACTGGGCGGCCGGAGGGTAGTCCAGCGTCAGGGTGCCGGGCTCCGGGGCGGCGCCTCCCTTGCCGGGTCGCAGGTGGACCGCGCCCCTGGACACCCGCCAGGTGGTGCGATCGGTGTACTTCGTGCGGTCGTGGCTGTACTTCAGCGGCTGGCCCGAGGCGTCGAGCAGCCGCATGCCCGGCGGTGCCTTGCGCGAGGTGTGGCCGTAGAACACCTGGAACACCGGCAGCGGCGTGCTGTACTCCTGCAGCCCGTCGCTCGCCCAGCCTGGCTCATAGGGCCCCTGCAGCGGCAGGGCCTCGGGCGCCGGCTCCCCCCCGGGCAGGTTGCTGTCCGGCAGCTCCAGCTCCACCAGCGCCTCGGCGTGCTGCACCAGCGCGAAGGGTGGAGCCGGGGCCGGCTCGGGCGCCCTGGAGCCGCAGGCCAGCGCCAGGATGGTCAGGGGTAGCCACATGGCCTCCCCGCTATTGGCTCCGGCCCCGATGCTCAAGCCCAGCCTCGGTGGCCGCTGGTCATCTCTCCTCATTCGTCAGCCCGCGTCGCGAGGGCGGCCTCCAGCTGCTCCCACTCGTCGTACAGCCCGTCGCTGGCGGACTGCAGGGCGCTGCGCCGGGCGCTCAGCTCCCTCAGGCGCTGGTGGTCGGTGGCCGCCGTGACCATCTGCTCGTCCAGCTCCGCCATGCGGCGCTCGCCGTCCTCCAGCTCCGCCTCGATGGCCACGCGGCGCCGCTGCAGGCGGTCGCGCTCCCTGGAGCGCCGCTTGCGGGCGAGGTGGGCGTCGGCCCCCGCCCTGGAGCTGCCCTGCTCAGAGCGCGCGCGCCTGAGCGCGCTGGGCTCGAAGTCCCGGGGCTGCACGCCCTCGCGCACGACCACGGCGCCATCTACCACCTTGGCCACGTGGGTCGCGGTGCTCTCCACCAGGAAGCGGTCGTGGGTGCAGATGAGCAGCGTGCCGTCGAAGCTGGCCAGGGCCTCGGCCAGCACGCCCACCGTCACCGCGTCCAGGTGGTTGCTGGGCTCGTCCAGCAGGAGCAGATCGTGGCGTCGCAGCGCCAGGCTCGCCAGCACCACCCGGGCGCGCTCGCCGCCGGACAGGGAGCCGGTGGGGCGCAGGGCGTCGTCGCCGGACAGGCCCAGGGCGCCCAGCACCGACCGCGCCTGCTCGGGGCTCGCGGTGGGGGCCGCCTGCAGGACCTGCTCCACTGCGCTGGGCTCCGGGGCCAGGTCGCGGGTGGACTCCTGGGTGAAGACGCCGACGCGCAGGCCCTCGGCCTTCCTGCGGCGTCCCGCGGTGGGCCTCAGCAGGCCAGCCAGGGCCCGTAGCAGGGTGGACTTGCCGCAGCCATTGGGCCCCACAAGGGCCACCCGGCTGCCGGAGATCAGCGTGTAGTCGAGATCCTGGAAGACCGGCGCGCAGCCCGGCCAGGCCAACGTGGCCGCCTCCAGCCGCACGGGATCGTCGAAGCAGGGCCTGGCGGAGGGCAGGCGGTAGCGCGGCGCTCGCTCACGAATGGGGGCCTCGAGCAGCTCCATGCGGTCGAGGCTGCGCTGCCGGGCGCGTGCCTGGGAAGCCCGGTCCGCCTTGGCGCGGTTGCGATCGATGTAGCGCTGGAGCCGTTGGATCTCGCGCTGCTGGGACTCGTAGGCCTCGCGCTCGCGGGCCAGCAGCAGCTCGCGCTCCTGCAGCCAGCTCTGCACGCCGCCACGGAACAGCAGCAGGCGCGAGCTGTGGATCTCAGCCACCCGGTTGCAGACCCGTCCCAGCAGGTGGCGGTCGTGGGTGACCACCACCAGGGCGTGGGGGTAGCGCGCGAGGTAGCCCGCGAGCCACGAGCGCGCGGCCAGGTCCAGGTGGTTGGTTGGTTCGTCCAGCAGCAACAGCTCGGGCTCGGACAGCAGCAGGCAGGCCAGCTCGATGCGCACCTGCCAGCCACCCGAGAACGAAGCGCAGGGGCGCTCCCAGTCCTCCGCCAGGAAGCCCAGACCGTGCAGCACCTCGCCCACGGTCTCCTCGGCCGCGTAGCCCCCCGCCAGCCGGTAGGCCTCGGTGGCCTCGCCCAGCCGCTCGGCAGCGGCAGGCTGCCCGGCCTCCAGGCCGGCCTGGGCGGAGCTGAGCGCCTGCTCCAGCGGCGCGAGCCGGCTCATGGAGCCGCGGGCAGCGGCCCAGAGCGTGGTGGAGCCGCGGCTCGCGGCCTGCTGGCGCAGGTAGCCCAGCCGCAGCCCCGGGCGGAGCCAGAGGGCGCCGCGCTGCAGGTCCAGCTCCCCCAGCACGACGCGCAGCAGGCTGGTCTTGCCGGAGCCGTTGCTGCCCACCAGGCCGCAGCGGTCGCCGGGGTGCACATACCAGTCCACGTCCACCAGCAGGTCTCGGTCCCCCAGGCTGAGGGTGGCTCGTTCCAGGCGCAGCATGGTGCGGCCTCTAACGCAGCCTCGGCGCAGCACCGAGGAAGGCGGCGCGGGCGCGCTGCGGGTCAAGCGGATGTCAGCGGCGCCTCAACTTTTGATGTAGAATTACGATTAATCATTGTGGCTCTGATGGAGGGTGTCCATGCGCTCGGTCCACCTGCTCGCCGTCCTCTCGCTGGTCGCTGCCCTCTCCGCCTGTCGCGCCGATCCAGAGAAGCCCGACACGGGAGACTTCACCGGAGACTGTACCTGGCACGAGGACGCCGACGGCGATGGCTTTGGAGATCCCGGGACCAGCGCCAACGGGCCCTGCGAGGGGGCCTCCGAGGGCTGGGTGGCCAACGACGACGACTGCGACGATGGCGATCCCGACGTCAACCCCGAGGTCGACGAGACCTGCAATGGCCTGGACGACGACTGCGACGGCGAGATCGACGAGGACGCCGTGGACGCGGGCGCCTGGTACGCCGACAGCGACGGTGACGGCTACGGCGACGCCGACAGCACCACCCTGTCCTGTGATCCCGGCAGCGGCTGGGTGGAGGACGGCACCGACTGCGACGACGCCGACGCCCTCACCTACCCCGGCGCCCCGGAGCGCTGCGACGCCATCGACAACGACTGTGACGGCCAGGTAGACGAGGACCTGCAGGAGATCTGGTACGCGGACGTGGACGGCGACGGCTTCGGCGACGCTGAGGCCACGGTGGAGAGCTGCGATCCCGGCGACGGCTGGGTGGGCGACTCCAGCGACTGTGACGACACGGACGCCCTGGTGAATCCCGAGGCCGAAGAGAGCTGCAACGACATTGACGACGACTGCGACGGCGAGGTGGACGAGGACCTGCGGGTGATCTTCTGGGTGGACGCCGACGGCGACGGCTACGGTGACCCCGAGCTGGAGCAGGATCTCTGCGAGCAGGAGTCGGGCTACGCCGACAACGACGGCGACTGCGACGACAGCAACTCAGAGATCAACCCCGACGCCCAGGAGGTCTGCAACGGCCTGGATGACGACTGCGACGGGCTGGTGGACGACGACGATCCCGACGTGACCGGCACCACGGCCTGGTATGTGGACGCCGACGGCGACGGCTATGGTCTCGACGACTACACCCTCCAGGCCTGCGATCAGCCCGAGGGCTACGCAGCCTACGGCGGCGACTGCGACGACGGCGACGCTGCCTTCAACCCGGGCGCCAGCGAAGGCGACTGCAGCGATCCCAACGACTACAACTGCGACGGCTCGGTGGGCTACAGCGACGTGGACGGCGACGGCTGGGCGGCCTGCGAGGACTGCGACGACGCGGACGCAGCGGTCAACCCCGACGCCAGCGAGCTGTGCAACGGCGTGGACGACGACTGCGACGGCGTCGTGGACGAAGATGACGCCATCGACGCCTCCACCTGGTACGCCGATGGCGACGCCGATGGCTACGGTGACGCCGGCTCGACCGCCACCGCCTGCAGCGAACCCTCGGGCTACTCCGACGACGACTCGGACTGCGACGACGCCGACGCCGCCGTGCACCCGGGCGCCGCCGAGGCCTGCAACGAGATCGACGACGACTGCGATGGCAGCGTGGACGAGGGCGTGACCGACACCTTCTATGCCGACGCTGACGGCGACGGCTTCGGTGACGCTGCCAGCAGCGCCGAGGCCTGCGAGGCGCCCTCGGGCCATGTGGAGGACGCCACCGACTGCGACGACTCTGAGGCGGCGGTCAACCCCGAGGCCGACGAGCTCTGCGACGGGGTGGACAACGACTGTGACGGGAGCGTGGACGAGGCCAGCGCCGTCGACGCCGGCACCTGGTACAACGACCGCGACGAGGATGGCTACGGTGACGCCACCAGCGCCACCATCGCCTGCGAGGCCCCCAGCGGCTACGTGGCCGACAGCTCGGACTGCGATGACTTCGACGATGACGTCAACCCCGAGGCCGACGAGCTCTGCGACGGGGCGGACAACGACTGTGACGGCACGGTGGACGAGGACGACGCCGTCGATGCTGCCACCTGGTACAGCGACGCTGACGGCGACGGCTACGGCGACGCCGGCAGCACCGTCAGCGCCTGCGACCAGCCCAGCGGCACTGTCAGCGACTCCAGCGACTGCGACGACGGCGACGCGGCGGTCAACCCCGCCGCCACCGAGATCTGCGACGAGATCGACGACGACTGCGACGGCCTGGTGGACGACGACGATCCCGATGTCAGCGGTGGGAGCACCTGGTACGCCGATGCCGACGGGGACGGCTACGGCAACAGCGGCTACACCCTGTCCGCCTGCGAGCAGCCCAGCGGCTACGTGGCGGACTCCAGCGACTGCGACGACGGGGACGCGGCGGTCAATCCAGCCGCCACCGAGATCTGCAACGAGGTCGATGACGACTGTGACGGCCTGGTGGACGACGACGACGACAGCCTGACCGGCGCCTCTACCTGGTACGCCGACGGCGACGGCGACGGCTACGGTGACGCGGGCACCAGCGCCTCATCCTGCAGCGCCCCGGCGGGTTTCGTGTCCGACTCCAGCGACTGCGACGACACAGACGCCGCCATCAGCCCGGAGGCGTCGGAGAGCTGCGACGGGGTGGACAACGACTGCGACGGCACGGTGGACGAGGACGACGCCATCGACGCCTCCACCTGGTACAGCGACGCTGACGGCGACGGCTATGGCGACGCCGGCAGCACCAGCGAGGCCTGCGCGGCCCCCAGCGGCAGCGTGGCCGACAGCAGCGACTGCGACGACACGGACGCCGCCATCAACCCCGCCGCTGACGAGATCTGTGACGACCTGGACAACGACTGCGACGGCCTCGTGGACGGCTTCGACGCAGATCTCTCGGATGGCTCCACCTGGTACATCGACGCCGACGGCGATGGGTATGGCAACGCCTCCTACAGCCACTACGCCTGCGACCAACCCGACGGCTACGTGGCCGAGGCCACCGACTGCGACGACGGCGACGCGGGCATCAACCCCGCCGCCAGCGAGCTGTGCGATGGGGACGACAACGACTGCGATGGCACCGTGGATGAGGACGACGCGGCCGACGCCGGCACCTGGTACGCCGACGTGGACGGCGACGGCTACGGCGACGCGGGCACCAGCACCGTCTCCTGCAGCGCGCCTGCGGGCTTCGTCTCCGACGCCACCGACTGCGACGACGGCGACGCCGCGGCCAACCCCGGCGCCACCGAGGTCTGCGACGGCGCCGACAACGACTGCGACGGCACCGTGGACGAGGACGACGCCGCGGACGCCCTCACCTGGTACGCCGACGCCGACGCGGACGGCTACGGCGATCTGGCCAGCAGCACCCGGGCCTGCGAGGCCCCCAGCGGCTACGTCTCCGACGCCAGCGACTGTGACGACACCGATGCGGCCATCAACCCGGCCGCCACGGATGTCTGCGACTACGTGGACAACGACTGCGACGGCAGCGTGGATGACGGCTACCTGCTGGGCGGTCAGTACGTCCTGGACACCGACTGCGGGGCCTGCGGCAACGACTGCGGAGGCTACGTCTACGAAGACGCCACCGCCTGGTGCGACGACTCCACCACCATCCCCTGGTGCAACTACAGCTGCGACGTCGGCTTCTACGACGCCGACGGTGAGAGCCACAACGGCTGCGAGTGCGCCTACATCTCCAGCAGCGACGATCCCTTCGACGGGGTCGACAGCGACTGCGACGGCAGCGACGGCGATCCTGACGACGCGGTCTACGTGAGCGTGGACACCGGCAGCTCCAGCGGCGCGGGCACCGCTGGCGACCCGCTGGACAGCATCCAGGACGGCATCGATCTCGCGGCCTCCGCCGGCAGGGCCTACGTGGTGGTGGCCGAGGGTCTATACGACGAGCAGATCTGGCTCGAAGAGGGCCTGACGCTCTACGGCGGCTGGAACACCGCCTTCTCGGAGCGGGACCCCAGCACCTACCTGACCATCGTCGAGGGCACCGGTCACTCGGCGGCCAGCCCGGGCACCGTCGCGGCGGTGGACATCAGCTCCGCCACCCTCTTCGACGGCTTCTGGGTCTATGCCTGGGCCGCGGTGGGTGACGGAGAGTCGGCCGTGGCCCTGTGGGTGGAGGACAGCGGCAGCGGCCTGGTGATCAGCGACAACGTCTTCATCGCCGGTGAGGGCCGAGACGGCGCCGACGGAGAAGACGGGCTGGCTGGCTCCGACGGCTCGGATGGAGGTGACGGCGAGACCGGGCTGCTCACGGACTGCACCAGCCTCAGCAGCGGGGGTCTGGGTGGAACCAACGACTGCAGCGACACCGTGGTGGACGGCGGAGACGGCGGAGAGGCCATCTGCCCCACCGGCTACGCCGGCTACCAGGGCTCGGGCATGGACGGCTACCCCACGGGCAGCGGCGGCGGCTCGGGGAGCGGAGCCTGTGACGGCTACATCGCATCCACCGACTGCTACTCCTGCTACATCGACAAGAGCTGCTGGGACTCCGGCTCCGACGGCGGTGACGGCAGCGACGGCGACGAAGGCACCGGCGGCGCTGGGGCGACGCTGACCGAGGGCGTGGTGAGCGGCGGAATGTGGGTCGGTGAACAAGGCCAGGTGGGCACGTCTGGCGAGTACGGCACCGGGGCAGGCGGCGGCGGCACCGGCAGCGGCGCCTACGTGGACTCCTCCTGCTCCGACCACCACCTGGGTGGCACGGGGGGCGGTGGCGGTGCTGCGGGCTGCGGCGGCGTCTTCGGCATGGGTGGCGGCGCCGGTGGTGCGTCCGTCGCCGTGCTGGTCAGCTACAGCTCCACGCCGGCCTCCCTGCCGGTGTTCTCCGACAATGTCCTGGAGGCCGCCATCGGCGGCCAGGGCGGCGACGGCGGCGACGGCGGGTCCGGTGGGCTGGGGGGCTACGGGGGCTACGGCGGTGACTCCGGTCGCTCCACGGCCTGGTGTGGCAACGACGGCGGCGACGGCGGCACCGGCGGCGAAGGCGGTGGCGGCGGCGGCGCGGGTGGCGGCGCGGGCGGGCCGAGCTACGCGGTCATGGCGTTCGGCACCACTCCCGACGCGGCCTGGTTGAGCGCCGCCAACGACCTGAGCTACGGCTACGCCGGCGCCGGTGGCCAGGGTGGGCTGGGCGGCAACGTGAGCACCAGCAACGGCGACGACGGCGTCGACGGCGACGAGGGCGGGCAGAACTGGTAGCCGGGGTGCAGCCAGGGGCTATTCTTCCAGCCCGTACTCGTGCTCGCACTCGATGATCAGGAAGGTGTCGCAGGCCGCGTCCTGCACGCAGGCGAGCTCTTCGGGTACGTCGGCGCCCTGCTCTTCGTACCAGGCGCAGCCCTGCAGGCAGGACTCGAAGCGCGGGTAGGCCCGGTAGCCGCAGGTCTCCACCAGCTCCTCGCAGAGCGCGTCGCAGTCCTCGGAGGCGCCGGTGACGGACTCTGCAGGGCAGCCCAGCAGGGCGAGCATCAGGAGGGGGAGCAGGGTGCGCATGGGAGATCCTGGGAGGGAGGCGTCAGTAGAGGCTGGCCGTGCCCACCACGCCCACGGAGACAACCGACTCCAGGTAGGCGGAGGACACCTCGAGGGGGGTGAACTCGATCTGGTAGCGGTACATGTAGACCGCCACGAGGCTGCGTGGGGGATATGCGGAGAGCTCGCTGCCCGGCAGGGTGATGCTGCCGTTGTCGTACTCGCGGCACAGCAGGGTGCCCAGCAGGGTGGTGCCCTGCTCGTTGTAGATGCCCAGCAGCGCCACGAAGCTGCCGGTGCCGCCGTAGGGGCTGTAGGTGATGGTGGAGCCGCTGCGGGACAGGGCCGGCACGAAGGCGGACTGGGAGCTGGTGTAGAGCAGCTCGACGGGCGAGATGGACTCGATCATGGAGCCGGTCATCACCGCGTCGCTGACGATGAACGCGCCCCAGTCCCCGCCGTCGGCCACCTCGAGATCGTACGCCGCGTTGCGGGCCCAGTCGCCGTCCTGCAGCGCGCCCGCGTCGTACTGGATCTGCCCCGACACGGTGGTGCGCGTCAGCGTGATGGTGCGGCTGCCGGCGGTCAGGTGCACGTTCTGGCCCAGATCCAGGTAGCCGCTGGTGGGGCCGCTAGCTCCGGCAGGGTCGCTCTCGCAGGTGCCCGGGGTGGGCAGCCAGCCGGTCCAGGTGCCCGACCAGGGCTCGTGGAAGGCGGCCACCGCGCTCACCTGCACCTGGTCCGAGGGGCTCATGCCGAAGCACTCGGTGCAGGCCACCTGCAGGTGGGTCATCTCCACCACCGCGCCGACCCCGTCGATGTCCACGGCGCTGTCGTCCGGGTCGGGCGGGGGCGTGCTGTCGGTGAAGGCATAGCCGCCCTCCACCAGCTCCTCACCCAGGCTGGAGCTCACCGTGACATCCACCGTGATCTCCATGCCCGCGTCGGGCGCCACCACGCTGATGTTCTGCTCGTCCACCACCGCGACATCCAGCGCGGCGTTGCCGAACCGCACCGCTATGTCGCCCTGGAAGCCTGAGCCGGTGATGGTGACCGTGTTGCCGCCTCCGGTGGGCCCGTAGTGGGGATCGATGTCGCCCACCACCAGGCCCCGGGCCTGGGAATCCACGGTGGGCTCCAGCCAGAGCTGGCCACAGCCGGCCACCAGCGGCAGCAGCAGCGTGGCCCGCAGAGGTGTCATTCCTCGCTCGCGGCCTCGTCGCGGTTGGGGTCGTAGAGGAAGTAGCCCACACCCGACTCGGTGCCCCAGGTGTCGGTGACCCACAGGTGGATGCGGTTGCCGACGCGGTGGGCCGCCACCGCGCCCACCTCGCCTTCGGCGGTCTGGTTGATGGGGATGTACTCGGGCTCCACCTGCCAGCCGCTGGGGGTGCTGGAGCTGGCCCAGCCCAGGTACATGTTCTTGCTGGACTTGTAGCCGGCGTACTCTTCCCAGTCGCCGAAGCCCACGAAGAACATGTACCAGGTGTCGTCGAGCTGGGTGACCGAGGTGCCGATGAAGCCCTCGTCGTACCAGCTGTTCTGGTGGCCGGCGGCGAGCACCAGCTGGGTGTCCACCTGCCAGGCGTCGGCGCTGGTGGCCGAGATGCTGTAGATGGAGCAGGGGCCGTCCTGGCTGTCGTAGCCGGCCACGTAGCCGGTGTAGCCCGCGACGGTGCCCAGGCTGAGCCCCAGGGGCCAGCACCAGCCCACCACGTCGCCCACGGGGCGCAGCAGATCGAAGACCGGGTTGGAGGCCGACTGGGTCCAGACGATGCCGTCGGGCGAGGTGGCCACCCCCAGCTTCCAGCTGTTGATCTGCGGATCCACGTTGTAGCCGCCGTACAGCAGCACGTATTGCATGGCGTCAGGATCCCACACTACCTGCATGCCCTGCATGCCGGAGTAGTTCCACTCGCGAGCGTCGGCGGGGCTCTCCAGCAGCGGGTTGGCTTCGTGGGCCTGCCAGGCCTCGCCTTCGGCGCTCACCGCGTAGCCCAGGCCGTAGTCGCCCAGCTGGGCGCCCGCGGGCGCCCCCACGTACCACATCTGGTAGAAGGCGTGGCCCACCACCTCGGTGACGTTGAAGGTGGTGGAGCCGATGGCGGGCGCCCAGTCTTCGCCTGAGGTGGTGAAGACCGGGTTGCAGTCGTAGCTCCAGAAGTCGGTCTCTCCCACGCGGGTGAAGCCGCAGTCGGTGACATCGCCCGGGTCCACGTCGGGGGCCTCGGGGATGACCTCGTACTCGCTGGGACAACCCAGCAGAAGCGCTAGAGGGAGCAGCACAGTGCGCATGATCGGCCCGCATGGAATTCACCCTGGAGGATAGCGACATTGTGCCGGGCTCGCCATGCTGACGGGCTTGGCCAGGCCAGGGCTGGCGTGCCCACAACGGAGGGAATACCTCGGTGCGGTGTGCAACGCGCAGCGGAGGCGACGTGCCGGCCAGCCCAGGGCAGAACCACGCTCCCCGTCGGGGACCGCCCAAGGAAGACGCCGGCATGGCTGCGGCGGATCGCGAGCGCATCAAGCTGGTGGCCTTCTGGGCGGTCACCATCGCGCTGCTCGTGGTCAGCCTGGTGTGCTCCGCCGGTTACCACTACATCGAGCGCCAGCGGGCCGCCGAGGCTCGGGGCGTGGACCACGCGCTCGATCCTGAGCTGCTGGTGGGTGGCGGGTACGACCGCACCAGCGAGGAGCCGGCCCAGCAGCCCAGCTCCCGCGGCGCGCGCAGCGCCGCCGGGCCCTCGTCCGGCTCCGGCGCGGCGGCGGCCCCGCCCCAGGGCGAGCTCCCGGAGCGAGCGGGCGCCTCTGGCAGCGCCGATCCCCGCTACCTCATGGGCGGACATCCCGACGACCAGCCGCGCACCGGCAGCTTCAGCCTGCGCTCCGACCCCATCGGGGCCGAGGTCCTGGTGGATGGACGCTCGATGGGCATCACCCCCCTGTCGGGCCATGAGCTGCCCCAGGGTCGTCACCAGCTGCGCCTGGAGCACCGGGGCTACCACGCGGTGCTCCGGGAGCTGGACGTGGTCGCCGAACACGACGTGGATCTGGGCTTCATCCAGCTGGAGGCGCAGGCCCGACGCGTGGGCTCGGTGGAGATCTGGAGCGCGGATCTCCAGGGCGCGGCGCTCTATGTCGACGAGCGTCATGTGGGACGTCTGCCGGTGATTCTCGACCTCGCCGAGGGTCTCCACAGCTTCTACGTGCAGCCCGACCAGGGCAACCCCGTCTCCGAAGAGCGCGACCTGCAGTTCGAGGGCGCCGGGCCCCTGGTGATCCAGATCGGGCGTCAGTGACCACCCCTCGCGTATCAAGCGGGTTCTCACGATACGCGCCGCCGCAGCTCGCCCCGGCCCGAGGGGGCGGCGCCTCCAGCTCCGGAGCGCGTGGACATTTCCTTACAATCTCCGGCTTTGCGCTGGATCCGGGGCAGATCGTCCTGTACCATTCCTGGTGAGCGTAGGAGCACCAACGCACGACGTGTATCTGCAACCAGGAGGCCGTCCATGTCCACCAGGCGTACCGCCAGTCTCATCGCTATCACCGCCGCCGGGCTGGCCCTCCTCGGGCCGGGTTGCCAGCATGCCACCTCCGATCTGGACGCCCCCATGGGTCGGATCGGCGGTGTGGTCACCGATCTCGACGGTGAGCCCCTGGCCGACGTCGAGGTGGAGCTGCAGGGGCAGATCACCTTCACCGACGAGAACGGCTTCTACATGGTGGGCGAGGTGGAGCCAGAAGCCGCCATCCTCGTCACCTTCCACAAGGACGGCTACGCCACCGGGTATACCAGGGCGCAGCTGGTCTCCTGGGAGAAGGTCTCCGCCAACCACAGCCTCATCGAGGTGGACGGCTACGGCAGCTTCGACGCCAGCGCCGGTGGCACGGTCGAGGTCGCGGGGGTCACGGTCAGCTTCCAGCCCGAGTCCATCGTCTACGCCGACGGTGGCCAGTACACGGGCCAGGTCGAGGTGGCCATCACCCACGTCAACCCGCACACCGAAGAGATCGACGCTGCGCCCGGCGATCTCACCGCCCTGGCCTGGGCCGACGAGTCCCTGGGCAAGTCCGCCGACGCCTACGTGCTCAACCAGCTGGTCTCCTTCGGCATGCTGAGCGTCGAGCTGGAGACCGAAGACCGCGAGCCGCTGGGTCTAGACCCCGACGCCCCCGCCACGGTGGAGATGCCCATCGACAACGGCGACTATCCCGACGTCTACCGGCTCGCGCCCGGCGACTCCGAGCAGCTCTGGGACTTCGACACCGACCTGATGCGCTGGACCGAGGGCGGCGAAGGCGTGGTCAGCGACGACGGCGAAGGCCAGCTGCTGTTCACCTTCCAGGCCGAGCACTTCTCCTGGTGGAACTGCGACCAGGGCTACGTGCCCAGCTGCGCCACCGGCTACGTCTACGACGTGCAGGGCTTCTCGGTGCGCTCCGCCGAGGTCACCTGCGCCGGCGGCCAGTCCTCCTCCACCGTCTACACCGACGACGACGGCCTGTACGTCTGCACCGTCATGGTGGGCGACACCATCAACGTCACCGCCACCACCAACGTGGGCGGCCGCAACTGGTCCGAGACCCACAGTGGGATCTACCTCGGCGGCTACGGCAGCTCCGCGGCAGACTGCCAGCCCATCGACGACCTCGACATCCAGGTCTGCCGCGAGACCGGCGTGGTCACCGGCGGCAACTTCACCGCCAACAGCGCCAAGGGCGGCGACGACATGCAGGTGGATCTCATCGAAGCCGTGTTCTGGGAGCCGCAGGGTGACCCCGAGCTCTGCGAGGATCCCTGGGATTCCCTCGACGAGAACGAGTGCACCGTGGCCCACCCCGACGACGTGGAGAGCTGGGTCGACAACGGAGCGGTGCTGGCCGACTCGGTGGACGAGGGCCGCTCCGTGGGCGACTGGCTCAGCATCTCCACCGAGCGCGACACCTACAACATGGACCGCGACTACCTCGAGGGAAAGCCCTGGTACCGTTGGGACGAATACGAAGAAGAGGGCATCTTCGAGGACGACGACAACCTGGACATCCAGGCTCCGGGTGACGCCGACGACTACGTGGGCTCGTTCCAGGAAGAGAACTTCACCAAGATGCCCAAGGCCGTGTACGTCGAGCCTGGCTACGACGGCGAGTACGACGGCGGCGATCTGCAGATCGAGTACGACGGCTCCGAGAACGACGACAACGGCGTGCTGGTCTTCGTGGCCTCAGAGAAGGCCTACGAAGACGAGACCTGCATGTGCCGCTTCAACGACGACGGCAAGGTCAGCGTGCCCAGCAACTACATGAACCAGCTGGACAAGGGCCTGGGCGCGGTCACCGTGGCCCACATCGAGAACCACTGGCAGAAGGGCCCCGATGGTCTGCCCTTCCGTGTGCAGCTGTTCTCGGGCGCCATGATGTCGGTGGACATCAAGGAGTAGTGCCTCGCACACCCGGGCCCCGGTCGCTGCGGGCGATCGGGGCAGCGTACCTCTAGGGCCAGCTCCCCATCTACGCTGCCTGCCCACCGGTTCGGCAGGTGGCGCTGGGGTTCCGCGGCAGGCGTGATATAGCCGGGCGTCCACTCACTCGACGATCGGTGAAACATGCCCGAGCGACCCGTCAACGCGCGGCTTCGCGAGCAGAAGGAGGCGGCACGTCAAGGCGGCGGCGCCGCACGGATCGAGGCCCAGCACAGCAAGGGCAAGCTCACCGCCCGCGAGCGCCTCGACCTGCTGCTCGACGACGGCTCCTTCCAGGAGACAGACCTGCTGGTCACCCACCGCTGCACCGACTTCGGCATGACCGACAAGCGCTTCGCGGGCGACGGAGTGGTGGCGGGCTACGGCACGGTGCAGGGGCGCATGGTGTTCGTCTACGCCCAGGACTTCACCGTGCTGGGCGGCTCGCTGTCCGAGACCCACGCCGCCAAGATCTGCAAGGTCATGGAGCTGGCGGCCAAGATGGGCTGCCCTGTGATCGGGCTCAACGACTCTGGCGGAGCTCGCATCCAGGAAGGTGTGGGGGCGCTGGGCGGCTACGCCGACATCTTCCTGCGCAACACCCTGGCGTCGGGTGTCATCCCGCAGCTCACCGCCATCATGGGTCCCTGCGCTGGGGGCGCGGTGTACTCCCCAGCCCTCACCGACTTCATCGTCATGGTGGAGGGCAGCTCCTACATGTTCATCACCGGCCCCAAGGTGGTGAAGACCGTGCTCAACGAGCAGGTCAGCTCCGAGCAGCTGGGCGGGGCCCAGGCCCACGCTCTGCGCAGCGGCGTGGCCCACTTCACCTCCCCCAGCGAGGGCGAGGCCATCGCCGTCCTGCAGCGGCTGCTGTCCTACCTGCCGCAGAACAACATGGAGGATCCCCCCAGGATCCAGTGCGACGATCCGGTGGACCGCGCCGACGCGGCGCTCGATGAGATCGTGCCCGAAGACTCCAACCTGCCCTACGACATGCGCGAGGTGGTGCTCCGGGTGGCCGACCGGGGCTCCTTCCTCGAGGTGCACGGCAGCTACGCCGCCAACATCGTGGTGGGCTTCGCGCGGGTCAGCGGTCGCACGGTGGGGGTGGTGGCCAACCAGCCTCGCCACCTGGCAGGCGTGCTCGACATCAAGGCCTCGGTCAAGGCGGCCCGCTTCGTGCGCTTCTGCGACGCCTTCAACGTGCCCCTGCTCACCTTCGTGGACGTGCCCGGCTTCCTGCCCGGCACCGCCCAGGAGCACGGCGGCATTATCTTGCACGGCGCCAAGCTGATCTACGCCTACTCCGAGGCCACCGTGCCCAAGATCACGGTGATCACGCGCAAGGCCTACGGCGGAGCCTACTGCGTCATGTCCTCCAAGCACCTGCGGGGCGACGTCAACCTGGCCTGGCCCACCGCGGAGATCGCGGTCATGGGCCCCAAGGGCGCGGTGGAGATCGTGTTCCGCAACGAGCTCAAGGCCGCCGAGGACCTGCAGGCGCGCCAGGAGCAGCTGGAGCAGGACTACCGCGACAAGTTCGCCAATCCCTTCGTGGCCGCCCAGCGCGGCTATGTGGACGACGTCATCCAGCCCCGCAGCACCCGACAGCGGGTCGCCCGAGCCCTCCGCATGCTGGCCACCAAGAAAGACGTCAACCCAGTGCGCAAGCACGGCAACATCCCGCTCTAGAGACGCTCATGCTCTCCCCCGTCGCAGCAGCTCTCGTCGCGCCCGCGCTCGCCCAGTCCGGCCAGGGCTGGGATCTGCGCGGGTGGGCGGCGGTGGAAGCGGCACGGGGCGTCGAGGTGGCCCTGGTGGGCATGGGTGTGGTCTTCTCAGCCCTCGCGGTGCTCTTCTTCGTCATGGTGCTGCTGCAGCGCCTGCTGGACCCCAAGCCCGCCCCCGCGCCGGCCTCCGTGGCCGAAGATCTCACGGTGGAGCCGGCTCCCGTCTCTCCGCTGGTGGTGGCGGCCATCAGCGTGGCCCTGCAGCTGGAGCGCCGCCGCTCGAACCGCGCCCAGGCCCCGCAGGCTGGCCAAGCCGGGGCAGGCTCCGGCTGGCTGGCGGCGCGGGGCCAGCAGTGGGCGGCGAACCGCCGCATCTTCCTCCGTCCGCGGCGCTGATCCCGCACGTCATCCAGAGGTATCGATGGCCAAGTGGAAGGTCGAGATCGAAGGTCATGTCCACCAGGTGGACGTGCAGCGCTTACAAGGCGGCCAGGCCTCGGTGGTGGTGGACGGTGTCCACTACGACGTGGCCTGGCACGAAGAAGAGGCCCAGACGCTCGCTCCTGTGGCCGGTGCCTCAGCCGCCCCCGAGCCGCTGGCCCCTGCTGCGCCCGTGAGCAGCCCCGGTCTCGCCCCCCGCGGCGTGGTGGCCAGCCCCCTGCCGGGGCTGATCCTCGGCCTGCACGTCGAGGTGGGTGACCAGGTGGACCAGGGCCAGGTGGTGCTCACCATCGAGGCCATGAAGATGGCCAACGAGGTGCGCTCGCCGGTGCAGGGCAGGGTCGCCGAGATCCTCACCAGCGTCGGTGAGACCGTCGAAGAGGGCGCGCACCTGGTGCGCATCGGGTAGCCCACCATGGACATCCTCTTCGACCTGGTGCACTTCACTGGCTTCGGCCAGCTCGACCCACGCCACCTGGTCATGCTGGCCATCGGGATGATCTTCATCACGCTGGGCATCGTCAAGCACTACGAGCCCCTGCTGCTGGTGCCCATCGGCTTTGGCGTGCTGGTGGGCAACATCCCCTTCGCCGAAGAGATGAACCTGGGCATCTACCAGCAGGGATCGGTGCTCAACTACCTGTACTTCGGGGTCATCAAGGGCATCTACCCACCCCTGATCTTCCTGGGCATCGGGGCCATGACCGACTTCTCGGCCCTGCTGTCCAACCCCAAGCTCGTGCTGCTGGGGGCGGCGGCCCAGGTGGGCATCTTCCTCACGCTGCTGGGGGCCTTGATCCTCGGATTCACCCCCGCAGAAGCGGGCGCCATCGGCATCATCGGCGGCGCCGACGGGCCCACCGCCATCTTCCTGTCATCACAGCTGGCCATCCACCTGCTGGGCCCTATCGCCATCTCAGCCTACTCGTACATGGCCCTGGTGCCGGTGATCCAGCCGCCGGTCATGCGCCTGCTCACCAGCCCTGAAGAGCGACGCATCCGCATGCGGCCGCCGCGGGTCATCAACAAGCGCGTCAAGATCATCTTCCCCATCGCCACCTTCGTGATCTGCTGCTTCCTGGCCCCCGGCGCCATCGCCCTGCTGGGCATGCTCTGCTTCGGCAACCTGCTCAAGGAGTGCGGCGTCACCGATCGGCTGGCGGCCACCGCGCGCACCAGCTTCATCGACGCGGTCACCATCCTGCTGGGCTTCACCGTCGGTGCCAGCACCCAGGCCGACGTCTTCCTCACCTGGAAGTCGGTCATGATCTTCGGCCTCGGCGCGGCCTCTTTCGCCGTGGCCACCGCGGGTGGCGTGCTCTTCGCCAAGCTCATGAACCTGTTCCTGAACGAAAAGGTCAACCCCCTGGTGGGCGCCGCGGGTGTCAGCGCCGTGCCCGACTCGGCGCGGGTGGTGCAGATGGTGGGGCTCGAGGAAGATCCCGACAACTTCCTGCTGATGCACGCCATGGGCCCCAACGTGGCCGGGGTCATCGGCTCGGCGGTGGCGGCCGGCGTGCTCTGGGCAGTCCTCACCTAGCACCCGCTCTCCCGAGGGCTCCTGGGAGCGTGCTATCGTCTGCGGGTCCTTCGCCAGGCAGGAGCAGGCCCGCATGACCCGACCGGTCCCCCTGGGGCTGCTGCTGGCCTTGTGGGCTGTGCTGCTCATGGGCTGCGTGTCCATGGAGCGCGAAGGCGTCATCGCCCTGGTGGGCGGCGGGGCGGACCCCCTGCCAGATGTAAGCGAGCTGACCTTGCCTCTTCCGCAGCGGCCCCCAGGTGCGAGTGAGCTGCTGCTGGCCTTCACACCGGTGGCCTACGGACTGGAGCCCGGTGCGCTGGATCCCCTGGCCCGCAGGCTCGGCGAGCTGCTCGGCTTGCCGGTGGTGCCGGTCTCCCTGGGCAGCTACGCGCAGCTCATCGCAGCGGTGGAGCGCGAAGAGGCCGACCTGGTGATGCTGGCGCCTCTGTCCTATGTCATCGCCCGCCAGGCGCGGCCCGACCTGCAGCCGGTGGCGCAGACCCTGGTGCACGGGCGCACCTCCTACTCGTCCTACCTCATGGTGCGCCAGGACAGCCCCGCGAGGCAGCTCAGAGACCTGGTGGGCGGCCGGGTGGCTTTCGTGGACGAGCGGTCCACCTCGGGCTTCTTGCTGCCCTACGCGGCCTTCCTGGATCACGGCGTCGACCCGGAGCGGGATCTCTCTCGCGTGGTCTTCACCGGGGACCACCTGCTGTCCCTGGAGCGGCTGGCCGGCGGCCAGGTGGACGCTGCCGCCACCTACTCCGCCGCCGTGGAGCAAGCCTCGGGCAGCGCCGGGGGGCAGACTCCGCTGCGAATGCTGCACACCGCGGGCCGCCTGCCCCTGGACGTCATCTGCGCCTCCGGGGCCTTTCCGGCGGAGGGGGTCGCGCGGCTGCGCACCGCCCTGACCTCCATCAACACCCTGCATCCCGCGGGCCGCGAGCTGTACGCCAGCACCGGACGCTTCGTGGGCTGGGCGCCGGTGGATGACCAGCAGTACGAGCCCGTGCGGCAGGTGTACCAACGCGTGGTGGCTCATCGTGGTGAGGGCTCCCCGGCTCCGGTGGAACCCCAGCAGGAGGCGGGCCATGCGCGGGACTAGCCTGGCCCGCCCCCTCCGCCTGGGGCTGCGCGGGCGGCTGGCCCTGGGCATCGGCCTGGTCTCGGTGGTGCTGGGCGTGGTGGCCGGCAACGTCTTCCTGCGCGCGATCCTGGAGGCGGCCTACGACGCGGAGCGGGAGCGCTCCGTGCACCAGCTGCGATCCCTCGCTCCCGGTTGCGCCCGCGCCATCGCCACCATGCGAGCGGAGCAGCTGGACGACATGCTGTCCGAGGTGGTCCTGGCGGACGAGAGCCGCCTGGGGCGGGTGCGCTTCATGGAGGCCTACGACGCGCGCGGGCAGCTGCTGGCCCGGGCGGTGTCCCAGGCCGTGCCTCCGGAGCACCCCTTCGACGTGGTGGATCCGGCCTTCCTGGACAGCGCCCGGCAGACCGACGATGGCCTCTGGCGCCTGGTGGGCTCCGAGGGCGACGCCCTGCAGGTGGCCCTGCCCGCCAGCTCGGGACTGCGCTGGGGCACGCTGGTGGCGGGCTTCGACGTGTCGGGGCTGCAGCGCAGGGCCACCGGCATCTCGCGCCTGGTGGCGGTGCTGGCCGTGCTGGGGTCGGCGCTGCTGTTCCTGGTGGTCTGGGCGTTCATCTCCCGGCAGGTGCTGCAGCCTGTGTGGCAGCTGTCACAGGCGGCGGAGCGCATCCGGTCGGGCGACCTGGGCAGCCGGGCCGGGCTGGAGCGGGGGGACGAGCTGGGCAGGCTCGCCGCCACCTTCGACGAGATGGCTTCGGAGCTGGAGTCCAACACCCGCGATCTGGAGCAGCGGGTGGCCCGGCGCAGCGCCAGGATCCGGGAGCAGAACGAGGACCTCGAGCGCATGAACCAGCGCCTGGCGGCCATCAACCAGCAGCTGGAGCACCTGGCCATCACCGATCCGCTCACCGGCCTGCACAACCGGCGCCACTTCGAGAACTCCCTGGAATTCGAGCTCCAGCGTGGGCTGCGTGCTGGCCACGAGTTCTGCCTGCTCATCCTGGATCTGGATCACTTCAAGCGCGTCAACGACAGCTGGGGGCACCCCGTGGGGGACCGCGTGCTGTGCGCGGTGGCCGCCCTGCTGCAGGGGGGGCTGCGCGCCACCGACATCTGCGCCCGCTACGGCGGCGAGGAGTTCGTGGTGCTCATGCTCGACACCGCCCGCAGCTCGGGTGTGGACACGGCCGAGAAGATCCGGGGCTGGGTGGGGGAGTACGGCTTCACGGATCTGGAGGGCGATCCTCTCGGGCCGATCACAGTGAGCATCGGCCTGGCCTGCTTCCCCGCCGATGGCACCCAGGCCGAGGCCCTGGTGGGCCGCGCCGACGAGGCCCTGTACCGCGCCAAGGAGCAGGGCAGGGACCGGGTCGAGGTGGCGGGGGGCTGAAAAAAGGTCGCGTCCACAGGGAATGGATAGGGAGAGGGCGCGTACGGAAGCGCGTCATGCAGGCCAACTTCACCCAGCTCCTCGCCGCCAGCTACCCTCGGGTCCACCGGACCGCTCTGGGCATGCTGGGCGACGAGCAGGAAGCGCGCGAGGCCGCCCAGGAGGCGCTGCTCAAGGCCTGGGCTGCGCGGGATCGCTACGACCCCTCGCGGCCCTTCTACCCCTGGCTGTACACCATCGTGCGCAACCTCTGCCGCGATCTGCGCTCCCGCCGCTACCGTCGGCCCTTCGTGGGTGTGGACACCGAGCGGGTGGCTTCCCCTGGCCCCAGCCCCCTCGCCGCGGTGCGCTCCGCCGAGGCTCGGGAGCAGGTGCGCGGGGCCATGGATCAGCTGCACCCCGATCACCGCGAGATCCTGGGCATGCGCCACTTCCAGGATCTGTCCTACGCCGAGATCGCGCAGCTGCTGCGCATCCCTCAGGGCACCGTCATGTCGCGGCTGTACCGCGCCCGCCGCGCCCTGGTACGCATCATCGAGGAGGCTCCATGAACCAGGAACGCTTCGAGGCCCTGATGGTCAAGGTGGTGGACCAGGTGGCCACCCCCGCCGAGCGGGAGGAGCTCATGGCCTGGCTGGCCGACAAGCCCGAGCTGGCCAGGGAGCTGGAGTCCCACCAGGCCATCAAGGCCGTCACCGACGGCTGGGTGGACAGGCTGATGCTGGACCTGGCCCAGGACCGGCGACAGAGAGAAGCCGGGCACCGGGCCGCCGTGGGCTTCGGCCTGGGCGCCCTGCTCGTCAGCGTCCTGCTGCTGGTGGGCTGGGGGCTGGGCGCCATGTTCCTCGATCCCGAGGTGCCGCTGGCCGTCCAGCTGGGCACCGGCGGCCTCGCGCTGGGCTCGCTGGTGCTGCTGGTGGTCGTGATCCGCTGGAGACTCAAGAACCGCAAGCACGACAAGTACTCAGAGGTGGTCCGATGACCGACGCCAGAACCGCAGCCGCAGCAGATCTCGACAACCGCCCCGGCGAGGGCCTGCCCATGGTCACCACCGACAGCATGCCCGGCATGCGCATCGTGGCCGTCAGGGGCCTGGTGCGGGGCAACACAATCCGCGCCCGGCACGTGGGGAACGACATCCTGGCGGGCTTCAAGACCCTGGTGGGTGGTGAGATCACCGAGTACACCAAGATGATGGGCGAGAGCCGCGAGCAGGCCCTGGATCGGCTGCGCGCCGAAGCCGTGGAGCGCGGGGCGAACGCCGTCGTTGGCCTGCGCATCACCACCTCCACCGTCATGGCCGGCGCGGCGGAGATCCTGGCCTACGGAACCGCGGTGGTGGTGGAGCGCGCCTGACGGCTCGCGCTACGGCGGGCCCGGCCCCGCGGGCGGTGGCTGGATACAGGGAGCTCTTCCCCCTGTCCAGCCATCTCTCCCAGCGGGGTGCTCCATGCGCAGGCTCCTCCCTCTCTCCCTCTTCAGCGCGCTGATCTTCGCCGGCTGTGGCGAAAAAGAGGACACCGGCTTCGAGCCGCCCGACACCGGGCCCGACACCGAAGACACGGGTCCCGATCTCGGAGACATGCCCGACGATCCCGCTCCTTTCGAGATCACCATCAGCGGCACCGACAACGAGACCATCGTCTTCGACTCTCCCACCTGCTACTACCCGGTGGGCTCCAGCAACCTGCGGGTGTTCTGGCGCAGCGGCAGCGGTGCCCACGCCTGGGTGCTGCTGGCCGAGCTGCTGGGCGACTTCGAGGGGCCGGGTACCTACGACGCCAGCAACGCCGCGCCGCGGGCCAAGCTGCAGGAGGAAGCCGGGGGAGAGGGACGCTACTACCAGGCTGAGGCCACGCTGGGCGACACCGTCAGCATCACCGTCGAGCAGCTCGAAGAGGACCGCGCCTGGGGCGAGTACGAGGTGAGCGGCATGCACGACACCGAAGGTGGCTCCATCACCTTGTCCCCCATGCCCGTGCCCATCTGGTGTCCCGCGCTCAACTAGTCCGGCCGCCTGGAGGTCCCCATGGCGCGCGTGCGTCCCTTCCGGTTCGATGGCGACACGGCCACCTTCCACCTGCTGGATCAGCGCAAGCTGCCCTTCGAGGAGCTGTGGGTGCCGCTCAAGACCGCGGCCGACACCGCTGACGCCATCCGCGACATGGTGGTGCGCGGCGCGCCCGCCATCGGGGTCACCGCGGCCTACGGCATGGTGCTGGCCCACCTCTCGGGCGAAGATCCGGCGGCCGCCGACCACCAGCTGCGCTCCAGCCGGCCCACGGCGGTCAACCTCGCCCATGCCCTCGACCAGCAGCGACGCCACTGGGGTGATGCCAGGGCCGTGCTGCGGGTGGCCGAGCGGGTGTGGCGCCAGGTAGAGGGCACCGAGCGCGCCATCGGCCTGCACGGCGCGCCCCTGCTGCGCGGCCAGGTGCTCACCCACTGCAACACCGGGCCTCTGGCCACCGGGGGCTACGGCACCGCCATCGGCGCCATCGTCGAGGCCCACAAGCAAGGCAGGGTGAGCCATGTGTGGGTCGACGAGACCCGCCCCTACCTGCAGGGAGCGCGGCTCACCAGCTGGGAGCTCTCGCGCTACGGCGTGCCGGCCACGCTGATCAGCGACAGCATGGCGGGCTGGTTCATGGCGCAGGGCCAGGTGGACGTGGTGGTGCTGGGCGCCGATCGCATGGCCATGAACGCCGACTTCGCCAACAAGATCGGCACCTACTCCCTGGCGGTGCTGGCGCGGCAGCACGGCATCCCCTTCTACACTGCGCTGCCCCTGAGCACGGTGGACTCCCAGGCAGCCGCGGGCAGCGACATCCCCATCGAGCAGCGCGATCCCGAAGAGCTGCGCAGCGTGCTGGGCACTCCCATCGCCCCCCAGGGCTTTCCTGCCGCCCACCCGGCCTTCGACATCACGCCCCACAGCCTGCTGACGGGTGTCATCACCGAAAAGGGCGTGCTCTACCCGCCCTTCGATGAGTCCCTGCGGAGTGCGCTGGCGTGAAGCGGCACCTGCTCACCGCGCTGCTGGCGCTGCTGGTGGCGTCGCTGGCCTTCTGTGTCGCCAGCGCGCTGCGGCTGCGTCCCTGGGAGCTGGTGGTGCCCTTCCGCGAGGATCCTGCCACCGATGCCGAGGATCGGGTCCTGGTAGCTCGCGGCCTTGAGCAGCTGGCCGCGCCGGCGGCCGTGGGTCCCGACGTGGTGATCATCGTGCTCGACACGGTGCGCCCCGACCACCTGGAGCTGTATGGCTACGAGCACGACACCATGCCGCTGCTCACTGCCTGGGCCAGGCACGGCAGGGTGCACGAGCGGGCCCTGTCCACCAGCTCCTGGACCCTGCCTGCCCACGCGTCCCTCTTCACGGGTCAGCACTCGGTGGACCACGGCGCCCACGGGCGCACGGTGGAGCCCGGGCACTTCAAGGCCTGGGCCACCGGCCGTCGCACCACCCGTGTGCTGGAGCGCAAGCTCGCGCCGCGGGCGGTCACCCTGGCCGAGCGGCTGTGGGACGCGGGCTACGCCACCCTGGCCGTGGCCTCCAACCGCGCCTTCCTGGATACCCGCTGGAACCTGCACCAGGGCTTCGACCTGTGGATCTGCGAGCAGCCTCGCCGCGGTCGGAGCCGGCTGCCCTACCTGCGCGCCGATCGGGTCACCAACATGGCCCTCGAGGCCGTGGACCGCGCGCTCCCGGCCCTGGACTGGCCCGAGCAGGAGGGCAGGGCGCCGCTGTTCCTGTTCCTGAACTACATGGACGCCCACGGCCCCATGGTGCCTCGCGAGGGCTATGTGCGGGACCCCTCCAGGCTGGTGTTCTGGCACCGCACTGGCCGCCGCCGCGAGCAGCTGGCCTGGAGCGTGCTCGCCCAGGAACAGGAGCTTCCCCCAGAGGTGCGCGCGGGGTGGACGGAAGCCTACGAAGCGGAGCTGCGCTTCATGGACGAGCAGATCCATCGCCTGCTCGTGGGCCTCGAGGACCGCGGTATCGGCGACGACGCCTACATCGTGGTGCTGTCGGACCACGGCGAGTACTTCGGCGAGCACCAGCTGCTGGCCCACTCCAAGGACGTCTACCAGCCGGGCCTGGAGATCGCGCTGCTGGAGCGCGGCCCCGGCGTCCGGCCCGGCAGGTCCGCGGAGCCAGTCCAGATCCTCGATGTGCCCGGCTGGGTGCTGCAGCGCACCGCAGCCGAAGCCCTGCCTGCGGCCGAGAGCAGCGGCGACCTGCTGGTGGCCGAGCTGTATGGCAGCCGCAGCCGCGATCTGCGCAACAAGCGCTTCGGCCAGCGCTTCAACCGCGTGCGCCGCTCCTTCCAGAGCGGGGAGCGCAAGGTCATCCTGGGCAGCGACGGCAGCTTCGAGGCCTACGACCTGGACGCCGACCCCGCTGAGCTGGAGGATCTCTCCAGCCAGGACTGGGCCCGGCAGCTGCGCGCCCAGGCCGTTGCCTGGATGGAGGAACGCAGCGTGGACGACGCGGCGCTGCAGGCGGGCGCGGGCGACGGCGAGCAGCTGGAGGAAGACCAGATCGATGCCCTGAAGGCCCTGGGCTACATGGACTAGTGCCCCGGGCCCCAAGTCCTGTTACGGACCTGGGGCGGCGCATCGCACCCGCCGCAGCGCCGCCCCCGGTCACCAGTCAGGCCCATAAAGGG
>CAZEJJ010000013.1:46294-65950 GCA_964512185.1 uncultured Enterobacterales bacterium
GGGGGGTTGGGCGGGGGCGGGTGGGGGGCCCGGGGTAACATGTGTGGGTTTTATTGGGGGGCTTTCGCCCGCAAATTTGCGCCTCGGGCGAATCCCCCCACGGCCGCATCCGCGGCCGTCGTGCCGGCGGCTCGCATGCCTCGGAAGCTGGAGCAGGGCTCGCTGCCGCCGGCACCGGTGCCCCGGGCCCCAGCTCATCGCAGCCGGGCTGTGGCCCGGAACGCAGCAGGCCTCGCCGTCGCCGTGGGTGCGGGCAGCCCGTCGCTATTCCATCTCCGAGAGGCACCACGCCAGGCGCTGGGCGGCCACCGCGTGGCCCGTCGCCGACCAGTGCCCGTCCAGGTGCAGGTAGGGCTGGTCACCCGCGTCGTGGGAACCTCGCAGCGCGGTGGTGAGGTCACAGGAGGGCAAGCCCAGGTCCTGCAGCTCGGACAGCAGGGCCTGCTGTGGTGCGTCGAGGGCCGGGGTTGGATCCTCCAAGCGTAGAAAGCGCGCGGTGGCGTCGAAGCGCGAGGAATCCACAGCGTAGATGGGCGGTGCCACAGCCACCAGCAGCGCCTGCTGCCGAGCCTGCGTCCTGTCCACGAGCTCGTCGAGGGCCCTGCGGGTGTGCTCCAGGATCCCGTCGAGCCCTGCGCTGCCCTGCTGCGTGAACAGGGCGAAGCCCTCGTGGTGGGTGGTGATGGGCAAGGAGGGGAAGCCATCGCCCAACAGGCGGTGGATCAGCAGCCTGAGGTGGGCGTAGAACAGGGAGCGCTCCCGCAGGGTTCTGGTGACCCAGGGCGGCTCGGGTGTCGCCACCGCGCGGGGCGAGAGGGGAGGCGGTGGGTCCGGTAGTCGCGAGGGGCCGCGCTTGGAGTTGTCCACCAGGTCGTTTCCGGCGAAGAGGATGAGGATCACACCCGAGGGTCGCAGCGCGTGGGACAGCAGCTGGTACCGAGCCAGGCTGTCCCATGTGTCGTCCCCTGAGACACCTCCATTGAGCACGGGGCTGTCGAGAGTAGCCTCGAGCTGTGCGGCCACGGTCTGCTCCTCCCGCACCTGCAGCCCCATGGTGAACGAGTCGCCCAGCAGCAGCCAGCGGTCGGTCCCGTCCGCAGCGGGCGGCTCGCCTCCGCGCATGCCCAGGCTGTTGATGCGCACCGGCACCCGGGAGCCTGGACTGACCAGCACCCCCTCGAAGCCAGGGGTGGGCACGAGCCCATAGACGGGATCCATCGAAAACAGCCCCGGCTCCATGGCGGGCGCCATGCCCAGCGCCAGGTGAGCTTCGCCCGGCAGAGGCAGCCGGCGGGCTGCGATCTCGGCGACCAGGATGCCGGCTACCAGGCCGCCCAGGACTAGGGAGAGACGCTTCCAGAGGCTCGGTGGGGGTTGCGACATGGGGCTTCTGGACCCGACGATGTCACAGATCGGTCGCCGGTGGAAGCTGGTGGTGGCCCCGGCCACCTGCCAGCTCCGTCGATCCTGGCCGCGGCCGTGGTGGGGCCGACGGCAGCGATGCCTTGCTGCGCAGGCGATGCGGGTGATATATGCTGGGCTGTCGATGCCTGTATCCTCCTCTATAGCCGAGGGATCTCGCGGAGAACCCGTGGACAAGAGCTGTCTGGGGCCCTGGCCCGCCAGGCTGTTGGTGCTGGTGGCAGGGATGCTCACATCGCTGCTCCTGCTGGAGGGAGGCCTCCGCCTGCTGTCCTTCAGCTACGCTGTCAGCATCAGGGCACCCATGGACGCGTTGGAAGAGGGCCGGTACCGGGTGCTCTGCGTCGGTGATTCCTTCACCAAGGGGCTGGGAGCGCCGGCTGGGCGAGGCTATCCGGAGCAGCTCGAAGAGCTCCTGGTGGCCGGGGACCGCCAGGACTTCCAGGTGATCAACGCCGGTCGGTTTGGTACAAATTCCACCGCCATGCTCGACCGGCTCCCGGGGCAGTTGGTGGACGTGGATCCCCAGTTGGTGATCCTGCTCGTTGGGGCCAACAACAACTGGGACCTGTACGGCTTTCGTGGCAAGGAAGGCAGCGACGCTGGCATCGGCCCCATCCGGGACCTGTTGTTCGCCACGAGCAGCTACAGGTTCATCAGGCTCACCGAGCACAACCTACGGAAGTTCAGCTTCGAGGCTGCCTACTCTGAGGCTGTAGAGGCACTGGGAGCCGCAGGGAGCGCGGGGCCCCCGTCCTCGGACCCTGCACCCGAGGCCTGTATCGAAGCCGCAGACCGCCGCCTGACAGGCGATCTCGAGGCGGCCTCTGCGCTCCTGTTGGACGCTCCCCATCACGCGACCTGCCACCGAGTACGAGCTGAAATAGAGCTGGATCTAGCAGATGCAGGGCGCGCCATGGACCCGCTGCTGCGCGCCGTGCGGGAAGATCCCCACGACGTCAGCACGCTGCTGGCGGTGGCCAGGTACTTCCAGCTGGAGGGGGATCGCGGGCTCGCGATGGCGTGGTTGGACAGGGCGCTCGTTGGACCGGAACCACCCGATCTTACCGTTGTGCTCGACGTGGTGGAGCGACTGCTGGTTCTGGGCAAGACGTCCAGGGCCTTCGAGCTGATGGTGAACCTTAGTGGCGTCAGACCCGTGGACCGACAGCAACGCCTCCGCCTGGCGCGCGCCCACCTGGCTTGCGGCAACCGAGCGGCGGCTCGCGAGCTGCTCCCGGGGGCCATGGATGCCAGGGGCTGGGAGGCCGCCACCGTCAGGGAGCTGTCGGCCGCGGGTGAGACTCCATACGAGGCCTGGCTCGCAGCGGATCTGCGAGAGGCGGTGGCGATGATCCGCGACTCCGGGGGACGGGTCGTGCTCCAGACCTACCCGGCCCACGCCATGTCTTCGCCTGCGCGGACGGTGGCGAGGGAGCTGGACCTGCCCCTGGTGGACCACGAGCCTGTGTTCTCCGCACTGCCGAACCCGGCGAGCCACCTCGTCCCCGACGGTCACTGCAACGAGGCCGGCTATCATCTGATGGCCCAGACACTGGCGCCCGTCGTGCGCTCCCTGGCCAGCTCCACCCCGGATGACCCCCGGTAGAGCTGTCACTTCACCAGGCGCATCTCCAAGGGCCCGGAGATGGTCAGCTCGATGTCGTTGAAGTCCTGGTCCCCGCCGCCGAACTCGTCCTCGAAGCCCACCAGCCAGACGCAGTCTCCGGAGTAGGTGATGGCGGCGTGGTTGAAGCCATCTGCGTTGCGCGACGCCGGACCGCTGTAGAACACGTCGCCGTTGTCGGTGACGACGATGGAGAAGACAAGCTCGGTGCCAGGCGTGAAGGTGCCCAGGCTGGTGGAGGTGCCCGGAGCCGTGATGTGGCCTGTGCCCAGGTAGATCGTGCTGGGCGAGTCCAGGTAGAGCTCGTTGGTGTAGCCCGCGTCGCTGCCCTCGAAGCAGACCTCCAGCTCCAGGTTCTGGGTGACCACCAGGCCGGCGGCGGGGTGCATGTCGTAGGCGCTGTCGGGGTCATAGCACTCGTCGTCGACGTCGGTATCGGCGTCTGCATCTGCATCTGCATCTGCATCTGCATCTGCGTCTGCGTCGGTGTCGGTGTCGGTGTCGGCGTCTGCGTCGGCGTCCGGTCCCCCGGTCTCTCCGGGCTTTCCGTCGCCAGGGCCATCGGCGTCATC
Source organism: uncultured Enterobacterales bacterium (assembly GCA_964512185.1). GTDB lineage: Bacteria > Myxococcota_A > UBA796 > UBA796 > JAFGLY01 > CAZEJJ01. Next base: position 49,916 of record CAZEJJ010000013.1, read on the forward strand.
GGGTGAGCTGAATTCGTAGTCGCTGCAGGCGACCAGGAGCGGAAGGCAGACTGCGAGGGCGCGAACCATGGGACCTCCGCGGTGCATTTTCGCAAGTATCGTGCCAGCTGCACCATGCGCGGCAGGCCCCGCCCCCACGGGATCCCATGGCTGGCCCCCCGAGGCGCTGGGTCTCCCTGGTCGCGCCCACCACACCCGGTCGGGGCGCTGGGGTCGCAGCTTCTCCACTTGTGAGACCACAGGTTTCATCTTGACGGGCTCAGCAAGCTCGGGTATCTGTACCGGACTCGCAGTGAGAATGGGAATCGTAATCAAAAACCTGAGGAGGTACCGTGCTCGCTCACATGACGTTCGCCCTGCTGGCCACCGCCGCCGTGGCCCAAGACGACAGCGCGGCCACCGACACGGCCGCAGAGAGCACCACCGCGCGAGAGCTGCCCGCGGGCGAAGGCGACGCCACGGAGGAGGACGCCGTGGAAGTGGAGGCCGCCCCGGCTCCCCCTCCTCCGCCCCCTCCCGCTCCTCCCGCTGGTCCCTCCAACGAGGAGATCGCGCGCCGCATGGACGTGCTGGCCGGTGAGGTGGAGAGGCTGCGCATCGGCGATGCGGCCCTGCTGGCCGAGGAGAGCGTCAACGGCATGGGACCGGCTGCGTCCAAGGTGTACCGCAGCGACGGCGGAGTCTCCATCGGCGGCTATGGCGAGGTGAAGTACCACAACTACGCCGCCGAGGACCAGGCTGGAGACGACTCCGGCGAGGTGGACGGCGTGGACGTGCACCGGATGATCATCTACACCGGCTACAGGTTCAACGAGAAGTGGGTGCTCAACGCGGAGATCGAGTTCGAGCACGTCAAAGAGGTCTACGTCGAGTTCGCCTACCTGGACTACAAGGCCGCCCCTGCGCTGGGTGCCCGCGCGGGCCTGCTGCTGGTGCCCATGGGCATCACCAACGAGCAGCACGAGCCCACCACCTTCGCGGCGGTGGACCGGCCCCAGGTGGAGAAGTACATCCTGCCCTCCACCTGGCGCGAGATCGGCGCTGGCATCTACGGCGACCTGGGCCCGGTGAGCTACCGGGCCTACCTGCTGGACGGCATGTCCGCGGGCGGTTTCAGCAAGTCCGGCATCCGCGGTGGCCGTCAGAAGGGCGCCGAGGCGGTGGCCGAGGACTTCGCCGGGGTGGCCCGTCTGGACCTCATGGGTGTGCCCGGCCTGGTGGTGGGCGGCTCCGCCTACTACGGAAACTCCGGTCAGGACCTCGTGAACGCAGACACAGATGCCGAGCCAGATGTGTCCACGCTGGTGTACGAGGGGCATCTCACGCTGGACGTGGCGGGCCTGCGCTTCCGGGCGCTGTACGCCGGCGCCAGCCTCGGCGATGTCAAGGCCCTGAACGAGGCGCTGGCGCTCGAGGGAGCCGACTCCGTGGGTGAGAGCCTGTACGGCTACGTCTTCGACCTGGGCTACGATGTCTTCGGCCCTCTGGGCATCGACGGCCAGGCCCTGATACCCCACCTGCGCTACGACGCGCTGAACACCCAGGCCAAGGTGCCCAACGGCTACGAGGCGGACCCGGGGACCGACAGGTCGGACCTCACCGCGGGGCTCGCCTACCAGCCTCACCATCAGCTCACCCTCAAGGCGGACTACCAGATCCACCTGAACGGAGCGGAGTCGGGGACGAACCAGGTCAACGCGGGCGTCGGCTTCATCTTCTAGGCTATAGGCATGCCCCATGCTGCTGCTCCTGGCCCTGATCGCGACGCCCGCCCAGGCAGAGGTGGTCCTGGAGCGACAGCTGGCGGCCATGGGTACGGAGCTCACCGTGCAGGTGAGGGCCTCGGATCGGGCCACCGCCCTGCTGGCATCAGAGGCGGCCGTGCGCGCGGTGGAGGGGGTCGAGGCGCGGCTGTCCGGCTGGCGAGCGGACAGCGAGCTCTCTGCGTTCAACCTGGCGCCTGTGGGGGAGTGGGTGCGGATCTCGCCGGAGCTGGCAGCGGATCTCCAGCTGGCTCGCTGGTGCCACGAGCAGACGCAGGGCGCCTTCGATCCCACCCTGGGCGACCTGCACCAGCTGCAGTGGGAGGATGGTCGTGTGCGTCGGCTGGCACCTGTCTTGCTGGACAGTGGAGGCTTCGGAAAGGGTGTCGGCCTGGACGCCGCCGTTCAGGCTGCGTTGCAGGCGGGAGCCCGGTCTGTGGTGGTGGACCTGGGAGGCCAGATAGCGGTCGCGGATGCTGCCCTGGTGGTGGATGTCTCCCATCCCTGGGACCGCCGCCAGGTGGTGGACACCCTCCATGTGGACGCCGGCTCGGTGGCCACTTCGGGAAACGGCGAGCGGCCGGCGCACCTGCTGGATCCGCGCACGGGAGGCCCCGCGCCCGATTTTGGGAGCCTGACCGTGTGGGCACCCAGCGCCGCGCGAGCAGACTGTCTCTCAACCGGGCTCTTCGTGCTGGGGCCGGAGGCTGCGCTGGGCTGGGCTGCCGTGCATGAGGGCTTCGAGGTGGTGGTCGTGGAACAGGGCTCATCGGGCGCGCAGGTTCGGCGATCCGCCGCGTTCGGTTCAGGAGGTCCATCGTGATCCTGGCTCCTCTGTTGTTCCTGTCGATGCCCGCGGCTTTGGCCGAGGTGCACCTCACCACCGCCGAGGCCCTCGCCCTGGCATTTCAGGGCTGCCAGATCGTGGAGCGCACCGCCTACCTGTCCACCGAGCAGCGAAAGGCCGCCTCAGCGCTGGCAGATGTTCCCGTGGAGAGCGGCCTGATCCGCCAGCACCTGGGCCTGTGTGGGGGTGCCGTCGCGGGCACTGCCTACTTCGACACACACATGGTGCGGGACCTGCCCGCCACCCTGATGGTGGTTGTGGATCCCTCGGGTGAGGTGGCTAGAGTCGAGGTGCTCTCCTTCCGAGGCCCCGACGAAAACCGGCCCCCCCAGGAGTTCTATGGCTACCTGGCGGGGCACGGGCTCGACGAGGAGCTCACGGTAAAGAAGACAGGTGGCCGGCTCCTCACCGGCGCCACCCTGTCCATCCACGCCACCATCCAGGCGGTGCGCCGCACCCTGGCGCTGCACCGCATCATCGAGGCCGGGCCCCAGCCTTGACCCCGACCTCACCTCTCGCGGTCGCCGGGGCTGATATGCTCGAAGCGCCGTGAAGAGCAGACAAGCCATCCACGAGGCTCTGGACGCCTACCTGGGCGAGAACGAGCTCAAGCGCACCTGGCAACGGCGGGCCATCCTGGACGCCCTGCTGGCGGCTGGAGGGCACGTCACCATCGAAGAGATCGTGGCGGGTGTGCAGGCCACCCACCCGCGCGTGGGCCAGGCCACCATCTACCGGGCCGTGCGCCTGTTCGAGGCGGCAGGCATCGTCCACCGGCACGCGCTGAAGCCTGGACTGACCCACTATGAGCTCGTGCTCCCTGCCGCGGGGCACCACGATCACGTGGTGGCCATCGACTGCGGCAAGGTCTTCGAGTTCAACGATCCCGTCATCGAGGCCCGCCAGGAAGCCCTGGTGCGCAGCTTTGGCCTGCGCGTGGTGGCGCACCGTCACGTGATACATGGCCAGTGTATCGAGCCGGGTCGCTGCGACGACTGTGAGCACCGCCGCAGGTCGTCGACCAGCCGCGAGGCGGGCTCATAGCGCGATGCGACGGGTCTTGCTCGCCGGCCTGCTGCTGGGCTGCCCCGGCCCCGCCCCCTCGGACAGCGCCGATCCTGTCGGCTTCTCCTACCCCCTGGACGATGTGTTGCGCGTGCATCATCTGCAAGCCAAGGGCACCCACAACAGCTACCACCAGGCTCCCGAGCACGACGTGATCGACGAGTGGAACTACTCCCACGCCCCCCTGCAGGACCAGCTGGCCTGCCAGGGGGTGCGGCAGCTCGAGCTGGACTTCACCTGGGACGAGCAGGGCGGCTTCGAGGTGGTGCACGTGCCGCTGCTCGATCCCGGCACCAGCTGCGACAGCCTGCGGGAATGTCTGGGTCAGCTCTGGGACTGGTCAGAGGGCAACCCTGCCCACCACCCCATCTTCGTCATGCTCGAACCCAAGGACAGGGTGCGGGAGGATGAGGCGGAGGACTACCTGCGGCAGCTCGAGGCCGCCCTGCTGGAGAGCTGGCCACAGCAACGCCTGCTCACGCCGGACCTGGTCAGGGGGTCCTGGACCGATCTGCCCACCGCTCTCTCCCAGGAGGGGTGGCCCCTGCTGGGGGATGTGCGCGGTCGCATGCTGCTGTGGCTGCTGGACTCGGGTGTCGTGCGGGACGCCTACACCCACGGCGGGCAGCACCTGGACGGCCGGCTCATGTTCGTGCGCTCCGATCCCGGCGAGCCCTACGCCGCGGTGCTGATGCGCGACGATCCGCTGGGCAGCCTCGAGTCCATCCAGGACGCCGTGCGGCAGGGCTACCTGGTGCGCACCCGCGCAGACTCGGGCGGCGCTGAGGCCAGGGCAGGGGACGACAGCCGCCTGCAGGCGGCGTTGGAGTCGGGTGCCACCATGATCAGCACCGACTTCCCCGGGCCGGAGGAGGGCGTGGACTACCTCGTGCGCATGCCCGGGGGTACGCCCTCGCGCTGCAACCCGCTCACGGCGCCCGCCGAGTGTGCTTCAGAGGACCTGGAGGATCCGGTGTACATGGATCACAGGCGCTGCTGGCCGCTGGACTGATCGTTCAGGGACGCCTGCGGCGCGCACCCACCAGCCCCAGCAGGCCCAGCAGCCAGGCTACACCGAGGCTCGCGCCCCCGGCGCTGCAGTCGCAGCCGCCGCCGCCCTTGAAGAAGCCGTCATCGTCGGAGAAGATCCCACTGTCTGCCGGTGTGTCGCTGTCCGGCTGCCCAGTATCGGGTGTGTCGCTGTCGGGCTGGTCTGTGTCGGGCTGCCCTGTATCCGCTGAGCCCGTCTCCTCGATGGGCTCGCAGTCCTCGGTCCAGCCTGGAGCCCCTGGGTAGACCTCGGCGTCTGTGTCGTCGCAGTCGTCATCCAGATCCCAGCCGTCACCATCCTGGTCGTAGTCGCCGGCCCCGTCGCAGTCGGAGTCCACCCCGTCGTACCAGGCGTCCTCGGCGCCCGGGTGGACCTGGGCGTCTGTGTCGTCGCAGTCGTCCGCGAGCTCGTAGCCGTCGCCGTCCTGGTCCATGTCGTTGTCGTCGCAGTCCTGGTCCACGCCGTCGTACCAGGTCTCCTCGGCGCCCGGGTTGACGTCGGAGTTGGCGTCGTCGCAGTCATCGCCGCCGTAGCTGGAGGACAGGTAGCCATCCATGTCGGCGTCGTACTCGTCGGTGTCGTCGCAGTCGTTCACCACGCCGTCGTAGGGATCATCGGGGGCACCGGGGTAGGTGTCGGCGTCGTTGTCGTCGCAGTCGTCGTCGCCGTCGCCCGCCGAGTCGTCGTCGTCACCCGCGCCGGCGTAGTCGGTGGCCCCCTCGCAGGCCGAGTCCACCCCGTCGTACCAGGTCTCCTCGGCGTCGGGGTTGATGTCGTCGTCGTCGTCGTCGCAGTCGTCTCCGCCGTAGGCGTCGCTGTCGAAGCCGTCCAGATCTGCGTCGTAGTCGCTGGCCCCATCGCAGTCCTGGTCGATCCCGTCGTAGGGGATCTCCTCGGCGCTGCTGCTGATGGCCGCGTCTGTGTCGTCGCAGTCGGCGCCGCCGTAGCCGCTGGCGACCTCGCCGTCGCCGTCCTGGTCGTAGTCGTTGGCCCCGTCGCAGTCGGAGTCCACCCCGTCGTACCAGGACTCGCTGGCGTCGCTGTTGATTGTCGCGTCGCAGTCGTCGCAGTCGAAGCCCCCGTACGCGTCGCTGTCGTGGCCGTCGCCGTCCGCGTCGTAGTCGCTGGCCCCGTCACAGTCGGAGTCCACCCCGTCGTACCAGCTGTCCACGGCCGCGGGGTTGATGGACGCGTCGCCGTCGTCGCAGTCCGCACCGCCGTAGGCGTCCGACAGGTAGCCATCGCCGTCCTGGTCGTAGTCGCTGGCTCCGTCGCAGTCGGAGTCCACCCCGTCGTACCAGGTCTCGCTGCCCGAAGGGCTCACCGCCGCGTCGCTGTCGTCGCAGTCGTCGCCGCCGTAGGCGTCGCTGTCGTGGCCATCGCCATCCTGGTCGTAGTCGGATGCTCCGTCGCAGTCGGAGTCCACCCCGTCGTAGTAGGCGTCGTAGGCCCCGGTGTGCACGCTGGGGTCGCCGTCGTCGCAGTCGGTCCCCCCGTAGCCGTCGCTGTCGAAGCCGTCGCCGTCCTGGTCGTAGTCGCTGGCCCCGTCGCAGTCGGAGTCCACCCCGTCGTACCAGCCGTCGCTGGCGGCGGGGTTGACCGAGGAATCCGTGTCGTCGCAGTCGGCACCGCCGTAGGCGTCGCTGTCGTAGCCGTCGCCGTCCTGATCGTAGTCGCTGGCCCCGTCGCAGTCGGAGTCCACGCCGTCGTAGAAGGCGTCCACCGCGCCCGGGTTCACCGCCAGGTCGCTGTCGTCGCAGTCGGCGCCGCCGTAGGCGTCGCTGTCGTAGCCGTCGCCGTCCTGGTCGTAGTCGCTGGCTCCGTCGCAGTCGGCGTCCACGCCGTCGTACCAGGTCTCGGTCTCCCCTGGGTTGACAGCGGAGTCCGTGTCGTCGCAGTCACCGTCGTCGGGGGTGTAGCCGTCTTGATCGTAGTCGAAGCAAGGGATGTCGCCCCCCGTGGAGGCGGTGAGGCCGAAGGGGGAGGCTTCGAAGTCCGCGTCGCCTTCCAGCACACCGTCCCAGCCCGAGCCGGTCTGGTCGGTGGCGCTGGTGGAGCCGGTGGCGTCGTCCATGGGATAGTGGGCGTAGAGATCCCCCTCGCCACCGGTGAGAGCGTAGTCCATGGTGCACTGGATCTCGTCCAGGCTGCGGGCTGTGCTCCAGATGCGGATCTCGTCCAGCCAGCCGTCCAGGGGATCGGAGCCCCAGGAGCCGGCGCTGTCCTGATCGATGCCCAGCACCCAGGTGTCGCTGCCCAGGCTCGGGGTCTCGCCGTGCAGCAGGCTCTCCACCAGCACGCCGTCCACGTAGAGGTAGCTCGTACCCCCTGAGGCCACGGCCGCCACGTGGTAGCTGTCGCCATCGGTGGGGGAGTCGGCCCAGCACAGGGTGTAGTAGGACTCGCAGGTGTCGCCCTCCCAGACGGTCTGGTCCTCCACCTCCACCTGCCAGTAGCCCTGGATGTAGCCGGTGTAGAAGGAGTTGTAGGCGCTGGTCTCGTCCACCACCTCCCACAGCGTGTCCCAGGAGTCAAGGCTGCTGAACTTGACCCAGCCCTCCACCGTGAAGCTGGTGCCCGGGTCCAGGGTGCCCAGGTCCACGTAGTCCAACGTGCCGTCCAGGCGCACCGCGTTGCCCGAAGCGAGGGCGACGGCGGGCAGCAGCAGGGCGAGGGCGCAGGCGACGGATCGGGGAAGGGACATGGGACCCCCAGGGGGAAGTGGACGCCCCCACATGGTAGCACCGCCGCCGAGCATCGTGGGCGGTGCCCGACCCGCTGCTGATCAACCCAGCCGATAGGCGCTGTGGAAGGCCGCCACCAGGGCCTCGGGGCCCAGGTGCTCCAGGATGGTGTAGCGCTCGGGCTTGACCTGCACCGAGGCCTGGATGGCCTGGACGATGCGCTCGGGGGTCATGTCCAGGGCCGCCAGGCCTGCCTGGTCCACCGGCAGCCCCGCGTGGGCGAAGCCGGCCCGCATGGGCTCCAGCCACTGGCCGTGGGCCTGGGCCGAGATCAGGCTGCCCACCGCCACGATGATGCCGTGGGTGGCGCTGGACGGGAAGCCCAGCAGGTTCTGGTAGGCGTGGTAGAGCTTGTGCTCGAAGCCGCTGGCGGGCCGCGAGGAGCCCACCCGCGCCATGGCCTCTCCCGAAGAGACCAGCCCAGAGGCCAGGGTGAGCACCAGGTCGTCGTCGTCAAGCCCCTGCACCTGGGACAGGCGGTACAGCACCACCTCGCCGGCGCTGCGGGCGTGCAGCAGCGCCAGGTAGTCCATGTGCTCGCGCCCCTTGGCCGCGGCCAGGCGCCAGTCCAGGGTGGAGGTGAGGTTGGAGACCGCGTCGCCGATACCCGAGCGCATCATGCGGTCGAAGAATGCCCGCGCACCTGCGCTGCGCGGCTTGATGCGCCCCAGGTCGATGAGCACACCCAGCGGTGTGTTGGCGCGCACCGTGACCGCCGCCGCCGGCTCGCCCTGGGGTGGGCGGATGACGGCGAAGGGCGAGGCGATGCCGTCGTTTGCCAGGGAGGTGGGCACGGTGACGCAGGGCACGTGCAGCTGGAAGGCCACCAGCTTGGCCATGTCGATGACCGTGCCGCCGCCCACGCCGAAGACCACCGAGGGCACCTTGGCGCCGTACAGCCTGCGCTCCCAGGGGTAGCGAGCGTCGGACCACAGCCGCGGACCTCGGCTCATCTGCACGATGACCTGGTGAGCCTGCTCGTACTCGTTGGTCTCGATGGTGGCCTGGCGAGGGTGCAGCCCGGCTGCCTGGAAGCCCTCGAAGAGCTCCTGGCCCGCGATCTCCCAGGTGATGGGGTCGGAGAGCACCAGGGGGCGCTTGAGCCGGCCGAGATCCACGTATCCTCCCAGCGTGTCGATCAGGGAGGGGATGCGGTGCTCGATGCTCACGAAGCTGGGGATGACCAGCGCGTTGGGCTCGCGCGGCTGGAAGCCCGAGTACACCCCAGAGGCGCGGTTCACGCCCTGGTCGAGCAGCTTGGCCAGCAGGTCGCTCACGTGGCGGCCTCGAGGCCCAGCAGGCGATCCAGCTCCTGGGACGCGCGGCGCGCGGTGGCCAGGCTGTCGCCGCGCTCTTCGCGGTAGTCCTTGACGATCTCCTCGGTGCCCGAGGGGCGCTTGAGCACCCACACGCCGCCCTCCAGCACCACCTTGACGCCGTCGCCCACCTTGACCCGCTCGATGGAGCGGCCCGCGACCCGCTGGCCCAGCAGGCGGCGGTGCACCTCCGCGGGATCGCTGGCGAGCGCCTGGAGCCGGGCCTTGTGGGCCGGCTCGGCGGGCATGTCCACCCGCTCGTAGCGGTGCTGCCCGTGCGCGGCCTCGAGGGCCCGGTACTGGTCGCCCATGTCGAGCTGGGTGCGGGCGATGCTCTCCATCATGAGCAGCACTGCGGCGATGCCGTCTTTCTCGGTGACCCAGGGCGTGCCGTCCATGCGGGGCAGCGAGAGCCCGGCGCTCTCTTCACCCGCCAGCACGTAGCGGCCACGCAGCAGGCCCCGCACGTACCACTTGAAGCCCACGTCCACCTCCACCACGGGGCGCTCGTGGCGAGCCGCGATGAGATCGAGCATGTGCGTGGTGCCGATGGTGCGCCCGATGGCCAGGGTCGTGCTGAAGTCCCGGTAGCGGCACAGGTAGTCGAAGAGCACGCAGAGCGCGTGGTTGGGGTCGAGGGTGCCCGTGGCGTCTTCACCGCCGAAGCGGTCGGCGTCGTTGTCGTTGGCGCCGATGAAGGCTGCGCCTGCCTGCTGGCGCAGGCCACCCACCGCGCGCATGACCCAGGGCGAAGACGGATCGCCACGCAGCTTGCCGTCCCAGTCGCGGGTGCGGTGCCGGGCCTGGGGATCGGGCTGGCCGAGGAAGACCTGGATGTCGGTGCCGTGCTGCGCGTTGACCGCTTCGTAGTAGCCGCAGGCCGCGCCTCCCAGGGGGGTGGCGGCGAAGGGCTGGCCGCGCAGGAGCGAGAGCTCCACCACGCCGCCCAGATCTGCGACGTAGGGCGTGATCAGATCGCGCTCCAGCAGCAGACCCTGGCTGCGGGCCTGCCGCCAGCTGCAGCGCCGGATCCCGGAAGGGTCTGCGAGCAGCTCGTTGGCCCTGAGATCTATGGGGCCGGTGCGTGTATTGGGGCCTCCGTCGAGGCCGTTGCTCTTGTAGCCCGCCTCGTCAGGGGGGTTGTGGGAGGCCGTGATGATGGCGCCCTCTAGGTTCTCGCCCCGGGCGATGCCGGCGCGGATGGTGTGGGAGACCACCGGCGTGGGGGTGGGACGATCGCCCTGGTGCAGGATGACGGGCACTCCGTTGCCGGCGAAGACCTCCACCGCGGTTCGCAGCGCCAGGTCGGAGCCGAAGCGCACGTCCTTGCCGACGACCACGGCCCCCGGGGGACGGCCTCCCAGGTTGGTCGCCGCGTCGTCGCTGGCGGCGGGGCCGAAGGTGCCGCGGCTGCGGCGGATGTCCACCAGGGCCTGGGTCATGGCGGCGACGTGGGCCTCGGAGAAGCCGGCACCGGTGCGGCCCCGGTGGCCGGAGGTGCCGTTCTTCACCGGCTCGAGCTGCTCTGCGGGCTGCAGGTAGCGCCGCTCGATGTCCTCGCGCGTGACCAGACTGTCGGGATCGGGTAGCATTCCCGCCTGGGGGTGAGGCATGGGATCTCCGCTGGGTCGCTGGCCTGTCAGGCCTCCTCTATCAGCTGCTGCAGGCTGGCGACATCCGGGGCGTCGATCAGGCGCCTGGCGAGATCGTAGCGGAAGCCGGCGCGGCCCATGGCGGCCAGGTCGCGCTGGCGCCGCTCCCCGCGCTTGTCCGGTTGTCGGTAGGGCCCGAAGCCGCGGCGCCGCAGGTAGGCCAGGGCCGCCAGCAGGTCCAGGCGCTCGGCGTGCTGCTCGGCCAGGTCGGCCAGCGCGGCCTCGGCGTCGGCCGCGCCGATGCCCTTGGCCCGGAGCCGCTGCCGGATGGCGCGCACGGGCAGCCCGCGCGCCAGCATGGAGCGGGCGCGGGAGCGCGCCCAGGCGGCGTCGTCCACCAGCCCGGCCTTCTGGAAGCGGTCCACCGTGTCTTCGATCCAGCGCCGGGCCTGCTGCCGGTCGATGGGATGGTGCTGGGCGCTGCGCTCCACCCGCCGCTGCAGGCAGCGTCGCAGGGCCTTGCTGGTGCCGCCGTAGCGCTCCAGGTACCAGCCGCCAACCCGCTCAAGGTAGGCGGGGCTGATGGGGGGCGGGGGCTTGCGCTCGCGGGACCTCATGGTGCTGCAAGCTGCGCACCTGGAGCGGCGAGGCAAGGGTCGGCGGTCGTGCCCCACCTGCAGCAGTGGACTGATACCGCGGCGCAAACACGGCTACTCCCGCAGGCGCCGAGGAGCTATGCTCTCCAGATCATGCAGACGTCTCCTCCGGACCCGGTCCCCCCCTCGGCCGGCCACGGCCGCGGGTCCGGCGGCGGCTCTGCGGACGCGGTCGATGGGCAGCGCGCCGAACATGACCGCCGCCGCGTGGCACGGCGCTGGCTCGAGCGCCTGGCAGCCCTGCTCCTGGGGCTGGTTGTGCTGCTGGCCCTGCTGGAGGGTGGGCTGCGGCTGGCCCACCGGGTCTCGGTGTGGGGGCGGGATGGCGCGCGAGGATCGGGGCTCACGGTGTTGTGCGTGGGAGACTCGTTCACCTACGGCCTGGGTGCGCCTCGGGAGCTCAGCTACCCAGCCCAGCTCGAAGCGCTGTTCGGGGAGCCGCGTGGTGGCGGCGGCGTCCAGGTGATCAACCGGGGTACGCCGGGCGCCACCCTGGGCGATGTGCGTGCGGAGCTGGAGCGGGCCCTGGCCTCTGACACCTTCGACGTCCTGGTCGTGCTCGCCGTCGGCACCAACATCCTGGTGCCCGGTGGCCCTGGGAAGGAACCACGAGCCCTGGCGGAGTCGCCGGGCGGCCTGCGCGTGGCGCGGCTTCTGCCGATGATCGGTGAGGACCTGCAGGCGGAGCGCATCGGGCGCGCAGCGCCATCCAGTGGCCTGGGCGCAGGGTTCAGCACCGCCGTGGAACAGCTCTCTCGGCCCGCCGGCCCCCACACCTCCATCGAGCACTGTGAGCCTGCGGCCCTGGAGAGCTGCCGCGAGGCGGAGGATCACCTGTCTGCCGGCAGCGTGAGCCGCGCTCTGCAGGACTACGAGAGGGCTCTGGAGCGCGACTCTCGCTGCGCCGGCGCCCATCGAGGCGCGCTCACCCTCGCTGCCCTCGGCGGGGACGCCTCCTCCTTTGAACAGTCCGCGCTGCGGTGGCTCTCAGAAGCCCCCGACAGCGTGCTGGCCCACGAGGTCTGGCTGTCCTACCTCATCGAGACAGGCCAGCGGCAGGCCGCCATGGGATTCCTGTCGCAGCACGCCAGCACCATTCCACCTGGCCTCGATGTCCATCGCTACCTGGCCGAGCTGTCGCTGCGCGTCGGTGATCTGGGCACCGCGGAAGAACGCTTTCGCGAGCTGGGTGGAGGCGACCAACCCACCTGCGAAGGTCTTTGGGGGCTGACCCGCGTCGCGCTGGCCCGGTCCGACAGGGTGTCGGCGCTCCGGCACCTCGTAGACGTGCACGGGGCCTGCCGCGACGCTCACCCGCTGCCGAGCGGTGCCATCGGCGCGGCCTGTGCGCTCGGGGATGGCGAGCGGGCCATCCAGATGTTCACCGATGAGCTGAGCCGCGATCCGGAGCCCTGGTCGGGGCTGCTCTTCGATCTCGCCCCTTGTCTGGAGCATGACGATCTGCCCTCCATCCGGGACCAGCTGCTTCGCGCGGGTCGCTCAGAGGCCGATGTGCAGGCGGTGCTCGGCGGCATCGGCGAGGGGGCACAGCTTCGCCAGGCCGTCGCGTCGGTGAACCGGGAGGAGCTGATGACGATGCGACAGCTCACGCGCGGCGCGGGCGCATCGCTGGTGCTCGTCACCTACCCCTACGCCAGCCCAGCCAACGCGACGATACGAGCTGTGGCCCAGGAGCAGGACACACCGCTGGCCGACACACAGCGCGCGTTCGATGCGCTGTGGGCGCAAGGGGCGGAGCGGTCGGACTACTTCGTTGGCGACGGCGACGATCCGATCCTGCGGAACGACCACTGCTCGGCCGATGGCTACGCCGTGGTCGCGCGTACGGTGCACGGCGCGTTGGTGGAAGCAGGTCTGGTGGAGTGACGGGGAGGCGCCTGGCAGGCTGCCGCATCTGGGTGGGCCGCGGGCGAAGCTGCTGCCGACGCATGACGCCGCAACGGCTCGGTGCTGCCCGCTGTCCACGCAGGTCTACGAGCCGTCCTTCGCGGGGCTCCGGTACTCCATGACCAGGCGCGCGCCGGGGCCCAGCTGCAGCCCGTTGGTGGGGCCCCGGGTGTTCATCGCGTACCAACCCTGCACGCCCACGTGCATTCCCGGCATGCTGAAGCCCAGATCCACCACGGGGATCACCGACAGAGAGCCGGACTCGTACACCGGCTCCCGGTCGCTGGAGAAGCCCGTGTTGGTGAACTGGGGCGCCAGGGTGAAGCCGAAGGCGCCCTCGAAGCCCTCGTGCCGTACCTGCATGGCGTTGGTCCAGCGCACCCGCCAGGGGTGGCAGACCCCCACTTCGTACAGCGTGTAGAACTCTTCGGCGTCGTCGAACCAGTAGAGGTCCTTGAGCTCCTCGGGGCCGTCGTACTCGTACTGGGCGTAGGGCAGCTCGGTCCAGTTGACCTCCAGCGTGCCCCCGAAGCCCAGGGAGCCGAACATGGCGCCGGCGGTGAGCTGGGGTCCGACGCTCATCACGAAGGGGGTGCCGGTGAGGTCCAGCACCCCCAGGGAGGAGCGCTCGGTCCAGCCGCCCGAGGCGTAGTCGAAGGTGGCGCCCAGCTCCAGGTGGTCGGTGAGGCCCCAGCGCAGGTGGCCGCCCAGGCTGGTGCGCGGCACGAATACCCCGGGGTCGCCCTCTTCGGGGAACCAGTTGGTGACGTCGTCATCGGAGAAGAAGCTGTCGCGCAGCAGGTAGCCGGAGGCCTGGCCCGCCACCGCAACCTGGCCGCCCGCCAGGGGCGCGCCCACCACCGATGTGGGAGAGGCCGCGGGCACCATCAGGCTCTGGCGGTAGCGGGTGAGGGGAGAGCAGGCGCTGGCCAGCAGGGCGAGGATCAGCAGGCTCGACAGGGACAGGCTGCGCATGTACTCCTCCTGGCCGGATCCGCACCCGACAGGCCTATGACACCGCGGCTGGTCCGTCCCGTCACCACCATGAGCTTGCTGCCACGGGGGACGGCGCAGTATCTTCCCGTCCCCCCAGGAGGTCGCTCCATATGTGCCCAGCCAGCCCCGCCCGCCCGCGCCTCGTGGCCTTCACCGATGGAGGCTGCCGCGGCAACCCAGGCCCCGGGGCCTGGGCCTTCCTGCTGGTGGACCTGGGCAGCGGCGTGGCCCTGGAGCGGGCCGGTGGCGCTGCCGACACCACCAACAACCGCATGGAGACCCTGGCGGCCATCCAGGTGCTCGAGGCCCTCAAGCAGCCCAGCCAGGTGGAGATCCGCACCGACAGCCGCCTGCTGGTGAACACCGCCACCCAGTGGATGGCCGGCTGGAAGGCCCGCGGCTGGAAGCGCAAGCGGGGCGCTGTGGTGAACCTCGACCTGGTCAAGCGCCTGGACGAGCTGCTGCAGCAGCACCAGGTGCGCTGGACCTGGGTGCGAGGCCACGCCGGCCTGCCGGGCAACGAGTACGTGGACGCGCTGGCCAACCGCTCCATGGACCGGCTGCAGTCGGGGGCCGATCCCCAGCTGGAGCAGCGCCACGCGCGCTCTCCCATCGAGGTCTGAGGCACCCGCCCTCTTCCGCAGCGGCGGGGCCCACGGGCTGATCCGCGGGCGCGCTTGCGAGGGCCTCGTGGTTCAGGTATTGCCGGCGCAGCAGCCCAGGAGGAAGGCCATGGTCCAGCTTCTGCACATCGACCCCGACGAGCTGGTGCTCGATTCCTTCCGGCTGGGCAAGGCGGTGTTCGAGTCGGGCTTCCGCCCCAAGCACATGATCTCCATCTGGCGTGGGGGCACCCCCATCGGCCTGGGGGTGGACGCCTACTTCCGCTTCCAGGGCCAGCGGGTGCACCACACCTCCATCGCCACCAGCTCCTACAGCGGCATCGGCGAACAGGCCGACGTGGTGGTCAAGGGCCTGGAGCACCTGGTGCGCTCGGTCTGCCCCGAAGACGGGCTGCTGATCATCGACGACGTCTATGAGAGCGGCAAGACCATCCGCGGCATCGTCGAGGGTCTGCGCCGGCGCGCCAGGCGCAACACGCCCAGCGACATCCGCGTGGCCACCGTGCACCGCAAGCGCGAGAAGCACCTGTGGCAGGAGCTGCCCATCATCTACCTCAGGGACATCCCCGGCGACGTGTGGATCGACTACCCCCACGAGCTGGCCGACCTGGTAGATCCGAGCGATCCGGACGACGCGCGCATCCGGGAGAAGAGCCCGCAAGTGTGGGACATCCTGCACGGCGTCGACAGCGCCGATCCTCCGCAGGCCGGCGGGGAGTGCCGCTACCTGCCCGCCCGCGAGCTGCTGCTGGACAGCTTCCGGCTGGGGGTCGAGATGGTGCAGTCAGGCTACCAGCCCGACTTCCTGGTGGCCCTCTGGCCCGGCGGTGTCTGGGCGGGGCTGGGCATCCACGAGGTCTACAAGTACTTCGCCCGCAAGCGGGGCGCGCCCGACTCCCGGCCCGACCACGTGCCGGTGAACACCACCCGCACCCACCTGTCCTACCGCACCCAGGTCATCGGGCTCGACTACCTGGCGGAGCACGTAGAGCACGGCCACAGCGTGCTGCTGGTGGACACCGTGTTCCGCAGCGGCCGCACCCACGCCGACCTGGTGAACGGCCTCAAGGAGCAGCTGCGGCGCAACCTCTCGCTCACCCGCCTGAAGATGGCCTCGGTGTACTACACGCCCTCGGAGCTGCGCACCTGGACCGTGCGCCCTTTCCGCACCGAGCCCGACTTCTACCTGCGGCAGGTCACCGAGCAGCTCATCTATCCCCACGCTCCCTACCGCTTCGTGCAGCCCCGCGTCGAGCTGGCGCGCAACGCCCCCGCTCTGGCCGAGGTGCTGTTCGGGGAGTGAGCAGCCGGGCTGGTTCTGGGAGCCCTCGGGAAAGCTCATGTCTACTGCGACCCACCAGTGCCCACTGCTGCTACACACGTGACGCGTCCTGCTTGTAGCGAACGACACGGACGTAGCTGTCAGCGTCACTGCGTACGCGTTGCAAACACGCCTCCGCCGGTCGCTACTGCG
>CAZEJJ010000014.1:0-20965 GCA_964512185.1 uncultured Enterobacterales bacterium
GCCGCGCTGTCGCAGGATCCGCAGGCCGCACCGTGTGCCACGACGAAGCCGTGCTGGGCGGGGATCTCGCAGAATTGGCGGGTGGCGTGCCCGGCACCATTGACAGGCCCTGCCGAGCGCGCGAGGCTGCGCCCGAAGCCAGCAGCCCTCGGGAGAGCGGATGCTCCAGCGGGCCGAGAGTCGGCGGTGCGGACCCTGCCCGTGCCACCGAGCTGGTGACGAGCTGCCAGTGACGAGCTGGCGCCGACTCGGGGTGAGCCTGATGGGTGGTCTGGCGCCATGTGGACGGGTTCGACGCCGCCCCGAGGCCTGGGTCGGCCCGGCGAACCCGGCCCGCCGACCGATTGGAGTATCGAATCTACACAGCGTGTTTTCATTGGCGCTTCTCCTGCTCTGCCAGATGCTCTGCGAGCTCGAGCAGGTTGCTGACCACCGCCGCTGCATGGGCCTGCAGCGAGGCGTCGTCCAGCCCCCAGGCCCCAGCGTTTCTCGCACCTCGTCGCGTCACCTCTCGCCCAGGCGCTCGCCCTCGGATCGGCGGTACAGCGCGCAGATCTCCGGCGTCTTCCACTCGGCTCGCACGGCTCGGAGCCCCTGCTCGTCGGGATGGAGCAGCACTGGCACCCGCTGGGTGCCGTCATGCACGGCTCCCGGGGTCACGGTCAGTGACAGGATCAGCCCGCTCACGGCATCCCCGAAGGCGTGGATCTTGAAGCCCGAGCACACCTTGCTCCTGCTCTTGCGGAGCTGCTGTGCTTCGGGATCCGTCTGGCTGATCAGCCGCTCGCCGCTCCTGCGCTGGACTACTCGGAGGCCGCCATCCTCGGTCGGCTCGAGATCCTCGTTGGCGACGGGTATTCCCGAAGCAGCCATGGGAGAGAGCCAGGTTCTACGAGCTGGTCCCCGAGGAGGAAGAGGTCCTCGAACGACAGCAAGGCGAAGCTCTTCATCAGCTTGGTGCGCGCTCCTCACCGAGTCGCCTGCCTGACTCCATGGCACAGGTGAGACTGAAGACGCCCCGGTTGGTGGCGGCTCGGCTTGAGCTGGCAGCAGACCTGACTAGGTGCCCAACCGCACCAGCAGCTCGGGCGCGGACAGCGCCGAGTCCAGCTCGTAGAAGCCCAGCCACCAGCTCCCCTGGGCCGTGGGGGCCTCGAGGCCCGTGGGGTTGCTCAGCTCGCCCTCCTGGAAGAGCTGGTCGAGACCCAGCGCGGTCTGATCCGGAATCTCCAGCGCCCACAGGCCGTCGGCCACCTCGGGCAGCGTGAACAGGGACTCGGCGATGACCGCCGGTGCGGCCTGCTGGAAGAACATCAGGCGCAGCAGATCGAAGCTGTCGGGCTCCACCGGCTGACCGAGCACGTCCGTTCGCACGCCGCTCCAGTCCAGCTGCACCGACCCCCTCGCTGGCAGCCTGAGCTGTTCACCGGGCCGCAGCCGGCGGTACAGCTCGCAGTCATCGGCGCGCACCACCGCGCTGTCGATGCCGCCGCCCTCCACGGGCTGGGCGAACAGCAGCGCGGCCAGCTGCTCGCCGTCCCCCCTCTCCAGCATGAACAGCCAGGTGCCGCTGCCGACCTCGAACTCCGACGGCAGGGCCAGGTAGTGACTCGGCAGGTTGAAGTCGCTCAGGGAGCAGCCGGTGGACTCCGGAGTGCAGTAGCCGTAGGCCCCCACCGAGGACTGGGGCAGATCGTCGGCCACCAGCCCGGCGGCGATCTCGGGCACAGACAGATCGGGGAACAGGTAGACCACCGCGCGCCCGATGTCCGCAGCGGGCTCCAGCTCACGACCGAACAGATCCCGGTCCAGGGTGGACCAGTCCAGGGAGATGTCCTGCAGGGCGGTCAGCTCACGGGTGCGGCAGCTCAAGCGCGCGGTCAAGGCGGTGGAGTGCTCGTCGAGGATGGCCACCGACACCGAGAGTTCGGCGCTGTCCGGCCCCCCCGGGCAGGCCGAGAGCAGGAGGACAGCGGGGAGAACGATAGCGGCGAGAGAACGAGCCACGCCCCACCATACTCATCGAGAGCCGCCGCTGTCTTGCCCATACAGCGAGGCGGTGGCCGAGGTGTAGCCGAGGCAGAAGTCCAGCGGCGACTCCACAGACCAGGCCAGCTCGTCCTCGGCGGTGGTGCCCTCGATGCGGCCAGCGCAGCCCAGGTCGATGGTCCTGCTCCCGTCCGCGAGCTCCACCGCGTTGCCACCCCAGCCCACCTGCGGGCAGCCCTCAGGCGCATAGCTCCACACCTGCTCGGCGGTCATGGCGTCCTCGTCCAGCTCCACCAGGCTCATGCCAGGGCAGAAGTTCGCCGCCGGCATGGTCTGGTCGAACAGCAGCACTCCGCCCTCCACCGGCTCGATGCTGTGCACGATGCACAGCAGGTCGGGCTCGCCCTGCAGCTGGAAGTCAGCGCCGTCATCCCCCAGCAGCCAGAGCAGATCGCCGCTGGCGCGGTCCACCTTGGCCACCAGCCCCAGGTTGCGCATAGACAGGTAGTAGGCCTGCTCGCTGGAGTCGTAGGACAGGTAGTTGGTGTGGGTCCAGTCGAAGCTCTCGTCGCCGTCGGGCAGCAGGCTCTCGTCCAGCTCCAGCGCACCCTGGGGGCTCCACAGCTCCCGCACGTCACCGTCCCCATCGATCTCCACCAGCTTCTCGGCCATGATCTGCGCCTCGTAGCCATCCACCTGGAACTCGAACTCCAAGAGGCCCGCGAGCAGGCCGTCTTCCACCTCCACGAAGTCCACCAGGCCCCCCGGCATCTGCTGCTCCTCCACCTGGTCGCCCGCGGGGCTGATCCGGTAGATGACGCCGGAGGGAGACCCCTCGGGGGCAGCTCCGCCCCCCTGCTCCTCTTCGCCCGAGAAGGTGCCCACCAGGAAGTCCCCAGAGAAGCGCGAGGCACGGGCCCGGAAGGCGTCGCCGGGCACCTGGTAGGCCCAGGTGGGCCCGAGATCCTGGTCCAGCACCACAGCCCAGCTGCCGTCGCCGGAGAAATCGCTGAGCGAGAGCACCTGGTAGTCGGCGACCTCTTCCGACCCGGACCACACCAGCGACAGATCGGGCAGCGCCGGGTCCATGGGGCCGGTGTCCACGGCCACCACCTCGGAGTAGCTCTCCACCCCGTCCTGCAGCGTGGCGGCGCGCAGCTCGTAGCCGGTGCTGGGCTTGAGCCCCAGCAGGACGGCCTCGTGCTGCCCCTCTTCCGCCGCGCTCGCGGGGGTGGTCCGGTCCAGCTCACCCGGCAGCCCGAACTCCACCCAGCCCTCGGAGGAGCCCTCGCTCTGCCAGCTCACCGTGACCACCGTGCCCAGGGCCACGTTGACCGACAGCTCTTCCTGCGGCAGCTCATCGGCAGGGCCGCAGGCCGAGCAGAGGCCCATGATGACGAGCGGGCCCAGGCATCTTCTGTACATGGAGCACCTCGACGGCAGACAGGACGGGTATACCCTCTCCAGGCACAGCCTGCCCCGCAGGGCCGAGCAGGGCGATCAGAAAGACCAAACACCACTATAGGTCGACAACACGCTGATCACGATCAGCCCAGGCGGTCCAGCTATTCCTCGCAGGAGACAGTGGCCTCGGCCGTGTTGCCCTGATGACCGAGGTTGACGCGCGACCCGTTGGGCTCGGGCTCCAGGCCGTAGGCGTCGGCGGGATCGCCCGCGTCGATGGCGGGGGAGCACTCGTCATCGCCCGCCAGGGGGCTCTGCAAGCTGAGATCATCGGGGGCATCCCGGAAACGGGGATCCTGGTCCTGGATGACGCCGTCCCCGAACGGCACCCGCTCGCTGTCGGCGCTGGAGTTGTTGTAGAACAGGCTCCACTCCACCAGCACATCGTCCTTCTCTCCGGGCTCCTCCAGCACGGAGACCCCTACGTCGTTGTCGGAGAAGATGCAGTTCTGCACGAGCACATCCGGGACCCCGGTGGGCTTGAAGCCGGTGGTCAGGCCGAGCCCGGTGTCGTTGCCGTAGAAGACGCTGCTGCTCAGCTGCAGATCCGTGGCGCGACCCTTCACCAGGATGCCCGGGTGGCCGTGGAAGTACAGCACCTGCAGCCGGCTGAAGCTGGCATCGATGGGCAGCTTCTCCTCGAGCCCATGCAGGATGATGGCCATGGCTGCGTAGGCGCCTTCGGTCTCGTGCCGGGCGTCGAAGCGCAGGTCGCGGATCACCAGGTCCTGGGGCGCCCCTTCGGCGAAGATCCCCGTGCCCTGGCCCTCGTCCGCGGCGATGCCCTTCAAGGTGAAGTGCTCGAAGGTGATGGAGTCGGTGAAGACGGAGAAGAGCGGCTCACCCAGCTCGCCCTCCGCGCCGGTGTAGGGGCCCGCGATCACGGTCTCGTCCATGCCGGCCCCGCTGAGGGTGAAGCGCGTGAGATCCTCGAAGAACTGCCGCTCCACGAAGAACTCACCGGCGCCGAGCACCAGCTGCTTGTAGAGCTCGGCGTCGTAGCCGCGCGCCTGGTCCAGGCCATGGTGCAAGGTGGCGCAGGGGCTGCCGCTGTCCAGGCAGTCGTTCTTCTCGTCGTCGCCATGGGAGGCGACATGGAGCACCACGTCCGGCTCGACGGCGCCGGTGTCCGTGTCGGTGTCGGTGTCAGCGTCGGCGTCGCTGTCGGCGTCCGTGTCGGCGTCCGTGTCGGCGTCGGTGTCGGCATCGCTGTCGGCGTCGCTGTCGGAGTCGCTGTCGGCGTCGGTGTCGGTGTCGGTGTCGCCTGTCTCGGGGGGGGCTTCGCTGTCGCCCGTGTCAGGCTCGCCGCAGCTGCCACAGGAGGCCAGGGCCAGGCCGGCCCAGGCGAAGAGGTGCGGGAAACGGTTCATGCGCTCTCCAAGGGGAAGGTACTGACCATACCTGGGGCCCACGGAGGGGCGCCAGTGGCCACCCCGCACCTTCCTCGCACGGAGCCAGGGCGCCGTCGCGTTAGAAGCGGCCAATGCAGGACCCACCGCCGGCCACCCTGTCCCCCACCGAGTTCATCGAGAGCGCGGCGCCCGAGATCCAGGCCCTGGCCGCCAGCCTGGTTCGCCGCGATCACAGCGCCACCGCCGTCGCAGCCTTCGACTGGGTGCGGGACGAGATCCGCTACGATCCCTACTGCGCGGGCGGCGACCGGGCGTCCCACCGCGCCACGGCCATCCTGAACGCCCGGCGGGGCTACTGCATCCAGAAAGCCGTGCTGCTGGCTGCCCTGTGTCGAGCGGCGGGGATCCACGCGCGGCTGGGCTTCGCCGACGTGATCAACCACCAGATCCCGCCGGCCTTGCTGCGGGCCATGGGCACGCGGCTGTTCGTCTACCACGGCTACGTGGAGCTGGACCTGGGTCGGGGATGGATCAAGGCCACCCCCGCCTTCGACCAGGCCACCTCCCAGCGAGCGGGTGCCCTGCTGGTGGAGCTGGACGGCATCGGGGACGCCATGTTCCACCCGGTGGACCCGGCGGGCCAGCCCCACATGGAGTACATCCGCGACCGCGGCTCCTTCGACGAGCTGCCCTTCGAGCAGATCCAGGCCGCCCTGCGCGCCACCTACCCCGACCTCGGGAGGACAGAGCATGCCCACTGATCCGCGCCCCGTCGTGCTCAGCCTGGAGCAGGCCCTCAGCATGTCCTACGCCACGCTGCGCATGGTGCACCTGGGCTGGCGCGTGATCCGCGTCGAAGCCACCCCCGTGCCCGGCCGCGGCAAGGGCGATCCCAACCGCCACATCGGCCGGCCGGTGGCCGGTGATGACCGCCACAGCTACTTCGTGGCGCCCAACGTGGGAAAAGAGGCCATCGCCCTGAACCTCAAGCAGCCTCGGGGTCGCCAGCTGCTCAAGCGCCTGGTGGACCAGCTGCCGGTGGACATCTTCTGCACCAACACCATGCCCTCGCGGCACCAGGCGCTGGGCCTGGACTACGCCACCCTCAGCGACGGCAGGCCCGAGCTGATCTGGTGCTCCATCTCGGCCATGGGCCTCGAGCACCCCAGGGTGCCCGGCTACGACCCCATGATCCAGGCCCTCTGCGGCTACATGGACGTCACCGGAGATCCCGCCGGTCCGCCCATGCAGTGCGGCCCGCCACTGGTAGACTACAAGGCCGGCGACGAGGCCTTCGCCCAGGTGGCGCTGGCCCTGTGGGAGCGGGAGCGCAGCGGCAGGGGGCGGCCCATCGACGTGTCCATGGCCCACTGCGCCGTGTCCTGGATGCAGACCTTCCTGCCCATGCTCGACATGGGCAGCGCGCCCGCAGAGCTGCGCCGCTCGGGCAACGAGCACCGCCAGTTCATCCCGGTCAACGCCTACCGCAGCCGCGATGGCTACGTCTACGTGGCCCTGGGCTCCGACGCGCAGTTCAACCGCTTCGTGGCCACCCCCATGTTCGCGGCGCTCGATCAGCCCCGCTTCGCCAGCAACGAGTCCCGCCGCACCCACAAGGCGGACCTGCACGCCGGCATCGAGGCCATCACCATCCAGCACTCCTCCGAGCAGGTGCACGCAGTGCTGCAGCGGGCGCTGGTGCCCCACTCCCCCATCACCCCTGTAGAGGGCGTGATGGACATGCCCTGGGTGGCCGAGACCGGGCTGCGAACCACCGCTCCCGACGGGCGAGTCGTGCGCCTTCCTCCCCCGGCCGTGCCCACGGACCACCTGCAGGACATCGACGGAGAGCTACCCTTTGCCCCCGACTATGGTCAGAGCACCGACTCGCTGCTGGGCGAGATCGGCGTGAGCGTGACCGAGATCGCAGCCCTGCGCGGAGCTGGCACGGTAGCCTAGACACCTGGCTACATTGCAGGAGCAGGACCTGCCGCTCCGGAGAGACGCGCCTTGCCCCAGCTCGACTACCACAAGCCAGGAACCGTGGAAGAGGCCTGGCGGCTTCAGAGCGCCACCAAGGGCGCCCGCTATCTAGCAGGCGGCACCGACCTGCTGGTGCAGCTGCGCAGCCGCGGTGAGCAGCCAGCGGCGCTCATCTCCTTGCGATCCATCCCCGAGCTGCAGGGCATCGAGCTGAACGCGGGGGCGGTCATCGGTGGCGGCGTGGTGCTGGCCGATGTCATCCGGCACCCCGGCCTGGCCGTGGCCTACCCCCTGCTGTGCCAGGCCGCGCGCAGCGTGGGCAGCCCGCAGATCCGCAACGTGGCCACCCTGGCGGGCAACCTCTGCAACGCCTCCCCCTGCGCCGACAGCGCACCGGCGCTGCTGGTGCTCGACGCCCGGGTACGGCTGCGAGGGCCCGAGGGTGAGCGTGAGCTGGCGCTGCAGGACTTCTTCCAGGGGCCGGGCCTCACCGCCAGGCACCCGGCGGAGATCCTGACCGCCGTGATCCTCCCGCCACCGGTGCCAGGCAGCCGTGGGTTCTTCTCCAAGAAGGGCCGCGTGGGCATGGACCTGGCCAAGGTGAGCGTGGCGGCGGCGCTCCAGCTGCGCGGAACGAGCTGCACCGGCGCCCGCATCGCGGTGGGCTCGGTGGCTCCCGTACCCCTGCGTCTGCCCCGGGCGGAGCGCATCCTCCTGGCCGGCCCCCTCAGCGAGGACCGCCTGGCCCAGGCCGCCGAGGCCGCGCGCCAGGCCGTGGCTCCCATCACCGATCTGCGCTCCAGCGCTGCCTACCGCAGGCGGCTGGTGGGCACCCTGCTGCAGCGCGGCTTGCGGGAGCTGCAGGCATGAGGCTGCTGCTCACATTCCAGCTGAACGGCACGCGCGTGGACTGCCTGGCGTCACCCCAGGATCGCCTCCTGGACGTGATCCGCAGCCAGCTCGCCCACACGGGCACCAAGGAAGGCTGCGGCGAGGGCGAGTGCGGAGCCTGCACGGTGCTGGTGGACGACCGCGCCATCAACGCCTGCCTGTACCCCGCGCTCGAAGCCGAGGGCCGCAGGATCACCACCATCGAAGGCCTGGCGGGTCCGCGCGGCGGCCTGTCTCCGATCCAGCAGGCCTTCGTCGAGACCGGCGCCATCCAGTGCGGCTTCTGCAGCCCGGGCATGATCATGGCCTCCCACGCCCTGCTGCAGGCCAACCCCAGCCCCAGCGACGCCGAGATCCGCGAAGCCCTGCAGGGCAACCTGTGCCGCTGCACCGGCTACGTGCAGATCCTGGCCGCCGTCAGGCTGGCGGCGCAGCGGCTCGCTGCAGCCGGGGGCTCCCATGGCTGACACCCGCTACATCGGTGGGGCCGCTCCCCGCCCCGAAGGTCCCGACAAGGCCAGCGGGCGGGCCCGCTACATCCACGACCTGCAGCGTCCCGGCATGCTGTACGCGCAGGTCAAGTTCAGCGAGCACGCCCACGCCCGCATCCTGAACATCGACACCTCCCGCGCCGAGCGCCTGCCGGGGGTCAAGGCGGTGATCAGCGCCCAGAACACCCCGGAGCTGCGCCTGGGCTTCTTGCGCGACAACTTCGCTCTCAAGCAGGGCAAGGTGCGCAGCTTCCGCGACGAGGTGGCCGCCGTGGCCGCCGTCGACCCCGCCACCGCCGCCGAAGCCGCGCGGCTGATCCAGGTGGAGTACGAGCCGCTGCCGGCGGTCTTCTCCCCCGCAGAGGCCCTGCGCCAGGGCGCCCCCCTGGTGCACGAGGTGGATCCGCGCGGCCGACCCCTGAGCAGCAACGAGATCCAGCTCCGCTACCCCCACGAGTCGGGAGATATGGACCAGGGCCGCCGCCTGGCCCGCTACACGGCCGAGGGCGAGTTCAGCACCCAGCTGCAGCAGCAGAGCTGCCTCGGCACCGCGGGCTGCATCGCCGAGTTCGACCTGCACGGCAACCTCACCATGTGGGCCAAGACCCAGATCCCCTTCCTGGCCCAGCGCGACTTCTTGAGCGCCATGCCCGCCCTGGGGCTGCGCGGGCGCAACGTGCGCGTGGTGGTCCCCGAGCTGGGCGGAGCCTTCGGCTCGGGCCTGGACACCCACCCCTACGAGTTCATCACCATCCTGCTGGCCCACGCCACGGGCCTGCCGGTGAAGCTGCTCTACGACCGCCAGCAGGAATTCGCCTACCTGTCGCCGCGCCAGTCCACCCAGACCCGCATCGTGCAGGGCTGCGACGAGCGCGGCAAGCTCACCTTCCGCAGCGTGGAGATCCTCCAGGACAACGGCGCCTACGTCTCCTGGGGGGCCACCTACCCCTCGGTCATGATGGTGCCCGCCACCAGCCTGTACCGGGTGCCCGCGGTGCGCTTCGGCGCCACCCTGGTCTATACGAACAACACCTACTGCCAGGCCATGCGCGGCTACGGCAGCCCCGAGGTCACCTGGGCCATCGAGTCCAACCTCGACGAGCTCGCCATCCAGGCGGGCATCGACCCCCTCGAGATCCGCCGGATCAACTGCAACCAGCCCAACGAGACCACCCCCATGGGGCTCAAGGTGAGCACCTGCGGGCTGCGCGAGTGCCTCGACAGCGCGTCCGAAAAGCTGGGCTGGCAGGACAAGCGCGGCCGGGGCCGCAGCCGCAGCCGCAGCCGCAGCCGGGGGGTGGGCATCGCCTCCCTCTGTCACGTGGGCGGATCCGGGCGCATCTACCGCTCGGATGGTTCCGGAATCATCCTGAAGCTCGACGATTTCGGCAATGTCAACGTGCTCAGCGGCGGCGTCGAGATGGGCCAGGGCTTCCGCTCGGCGCTCACCCTGGGGGTGGCCGAGTCGCTGGGTGTGCGCCCCGACAAGGTGTTCATCGCCCCCACCGACACCGCCACCTGTCCCTGGGACGTGGGCACCCACGCCAGCCGCGGGGCCTTCACCGCGCTCAACGCCGCGGCCATGGCCGCCGACAAGGCCCGAGCGCGCATCTTCGAGCTGGCGGTGGATCTCTTCCCTCGTGAGCTGCTCAAGCAGCGCCGCAGGCTGCTGCAGCGCAACCCCGAGGCTCAACTCTCCGACTTCGACGCCTCGGGCAGCACGCCGGCCGACTTCGAGCTGCGCGACGGCGTGCTCACCCACCGCCACGCGCCCGACGAGCCCTGGGCCCGCCTGGGCCTCGACCGCTTCCTGCGCGCCATGCACTTCCGCGACGGTGGCGAGATGCTCACCGTCGAGGCCTTCTACGAGCCCCCGTCGGACCTGCCCGACTGGACCAGGGGCATGGGCAACCTCTCCGCCACCTACGCCTACGGCGCCCACGCCGCCGAGGTCGAAGTGGACGAGGAGACCGGCGAGGTGCACATCCTGCGCCTGGTGGCGGCCCACGACGTGGGTCGGATCCTCAACCGACAGACCCTCGAAGGTCAGATCTACGGCGCCCTGGCCCAGGGCGTGGGGCTCGCCCTGTACGAGCAGGTGCAGAGCTGCGAAGGCCGGGTGCTCAACCCGAGCTTCACCGACTACAAGATCCCCACCATCCAGGAGATGGCCTTCCCCATCGAGCTGGACTTCATCGAGACCCACGACCAGCTCGGCCCCTTCGGCGCCAAGGGGGTGGGCGAGCCCGGCCTGGTACCCACCGCGCCCGCCATCGCCAACGCCATCTACGACGCGGTGGGCGTCCGGATCCGCCACCTGCCCATCACCCCCGAGAAGGTGCTGGCGGCGCTGGACGAGAAGAACAGATCCAGGTGAAGATCCCGTCCACCAGCCCCAGGGTGCGCATGCCGATGCCCAGGTGGGTGCCCCCGATGAAGGCGTAGAGCAGGACTCGCCACTTGTCTCGCGCCCCCGGATCGCGGTGAGCGCGCCGGGAATGGGCACTCCGCCCGGACCCTGCCCCTGCACAGGCACGGCTCTGCCGGTCTCGGGTTACCGGTCTGACCCCATGACCCGTCCAGACCAGGAGCCCCCATGCGCAGCCTGACCAGCATCCAGGATCCCCTGCTGCTCGCCCCGTCGCGTCCCCTGCCCCGCAAGGTGGGCATCATCGGTGCGGGCACCATCGGCCCGGACATCGGCTACTACCTCAAGAGCGCCCTGCCCGAGCTCACCCTGGTGCTGGTGGACATCGCCCCCGAGGCCCTGGAGCGCGCGGTCGAGCGCATCGAGAGCTACGTGGCCAAGGGGCTCAAGCGCCGCAAGCTGTCGCCCGCCCAGGCCGAGGCGGTGCAGCGCAACCTGGTGGCCACCACCGACTACAGCGAGCTGGCCGGCTGCGACTGGGTGCTCGAAGCCGCCACCGAGAACCTGCCGCTGAAGCACCGCATCTTCTCCCAGGTGGAGGAGATCGTCAGCCCCGAGGCCATCATCACCTCCAACACCAGCTCACTGCCGGCCGAGCGCCTGTTCTCCCACCTGCAGCACCCCCAGCGTTGTACGGTCACCCACTTCTTCGCCCCGGCCTTCAAGAACCCGGCCGTCGAGGTGATCCAATGGGCCAGGTCAGATCCCGCCGTGGTGGACCAGCTGCGCTGGATGTTCGC
This sequence comes from uncultured Enterobacterales bacterium, assembly GCA_964512185.1. Taxonomy (GTDB): domain Bacteria; phylum Myxococcota_A; class UBA796; order UBA796; family JAFGLY01; genus CAZEJJ01. The sequence continues at coordinate 11,339 of CAZEJJ010000014.1, forward strand.
CGCCACCGGCAAGCTGCCCCTGGTGACCGACGACGCCATCTGCTTCATGCTGGACCGCGTCTTCGACAACTGGTGCAACGAAGCCGCCCTGTTGCTGGACGTGGCCACCGCGTCCGAGATCGACAGCGTGGCCAGCGAGTTCGTGCACGCCGGGCCGTTCTTCGTGCTCAACCTGGCCAACGGCAACCCCATCATCGTGGAGACCAACACCCTGCAGATGGAGGAGGGCGAGCACTACCGTCCCGCCACCATATTCAACTCGGTGGACACCTGGGTCACGGTGCGCCCGGGCAAGCCGGTGAGCGTGGAACCGGAAAAAGCCGCGGCAGTGCGCGACCGCATGCTGGGCGTCCTCTTCTCCCAGTCCTTCGACATCCTGGATCGCGACATCGGCAGCGCCGAGGACCTCAACCTGGGCTGCGCCAGCGCCCTGGGCTTCAAGCAGGGCCCGCTGGACATCATGCGCGACCTGGGTGAGGCCGAGGTGGCCCGCATCATGGAGCGCTTCCAGCGCGAGCGCCCGGGCATGCCCGGCCCCCAGCAGCCCATCGCCGACTACCAGGCCTTCTCGCGCCACCTGCTGGTGGACGATCTCGACGGTGTCAAGCTGATCACCCTCCGGCGCCCCCAGGCCATGAACGCCCTGGACGACACAGTCACCGACGAGCTGCTGGCCATGCTGCAGTACCACGAGCAGGACCCCGAGGTGCGCGGCTTCGTGATCACCGGCTACGGCGAGCGCGCCTTCTGCGCCGGGGCCGACATCGGGCGCTTCCCCAGCATGCTGGGCGACGCCGAGGCCTCCACCCAGTACGCCCGCGACTGCTCGCGGCTGCTGCTCTACCTGGACCGCATGGACAAGCCCGTGGTGGCCGCGCTGAACGGCATGGCGCTGGGCGGCGGCCTGGAGCTGGCCATGCGCTGTCACGGCATGGTGGCCACCCTGGGCGCCTGGATGCAGTTCCCCGAGGTGAGCCTGGGCATCGCCCCTGGCATCGGCGGCATGGTGGTGCCCTACCGCCGCTGGCCCCAGGCCGCGCCCGTGCTGCACGACATGCTGCGCCAGGCCACCCGCCTCAAGGCCAGCAAGGCCCTGGAGCTGGGCATCGTAGACGCCGTGGTGGCCGACCGCAGCGCGCTCATCGAGGCCGCCGTGGAGCGGGTGGGCCAGCTGCAGGGTGGGCTCTCCCGCCCGGTGGATGGTCCCGTCGAGATCGCCGTTCCGCCCATCGAGAGACCCGCCGCTGGCAGGCAGCCCCTGAGCGTCGAGGTGGTTGGCATCATCGGCCAGGCCATCGCCGCTGGCGCCGCGGCCGCCAGCCTGAACGAGGCCCTGGAGATCGGCTACCGCGCCTTCGGTGCCAGCGCCTGCACCGCCGCGGCCGCCGAGGGCATCGGCGCGTTCCTGGGCCGCCGCCGGCCGGACTTCGACAAGACAGGCTAGCATGTCCGCTCCCAGCTACCACCTGGTCAGCAGCCGCGACGTCGATCGCGAGGCCGGGGTCGAGGAGCAGCTGTCCGACAAGTACGTCTCCATCCCAGCAGGGAGCACGCTGCAGCTCTGCGATCTGCGTGGCCCTGGGCGCATCCTGCGCATCTGGTTCACCACGCCTGTCCTGCCCGGCAGCACGGTGCTGCGCGACCTGGTCTGCCGCATGTACTGGGACGGCGAGGAGCACCCCAGCGTGCTCTGCCCGCTGGGCGACCTGTTCGGAGCCCCATTCGGTCGGCCTCGCCGCTTCTCCTCTGCGGCCCTGACCATCGCAGGCGGCGGCTACCTGTGCAGCTTCGAGATGCCTTTCGCCGAACAGGCCGTGATCGAGCTCAGCAACGAGTCCAAGCGAGCCATCAGGTACCTGTTCTTCCAGGTGGGCTACCACTCGGATCCTGGCATCCAGGGCCCACCCGCCACCTTCCACGCCCACTACCGGCAGGCCCGCGCCAGGGCGGGCGATCCACCCATCCCCCTGCTGCAGGCCACCGGCAGCGGCCGCTTCGTGGGCACCAAGATGGATCTGCAGGCGGCCAGCTGGTGGCTGCGCCCACCATTGCACCACATCGCCATCCCCCGCGGCCTGGGGCTGGGCCTGCTGGAGGGTTGGGAGAACGTACAGGTAGACGGCGCCGAGCCCATCAGCGGCACCGGGCTCGAGGACTTCTTCAACGGCGGCTTCTACTTCCGGGGCGGCCCCTTCTCCACCCACAGCCACGGCGCCCCCCTGCGCAGCTTCGTTCTCGGCCGCGCCTCGGCCTACCGGCTCCAGCTGGGCGACCCGATCCCCTTCCAGCGCTCCCTGGAGATCACAGCGGATCACGGCTATCGCAACCAGCTGGCGGGTGACTACGCCACCGTGGCCTTCTGGTACCAGGCCGAGCCCCACGCACCGCTCGCGGAGCTCCCGCCCGCCAGGGAGCGCCGCCCGTCGTTTCCCACACTGCAGCTGGCCCAGATCGCGCTCCTCGTGCTGCTGCCGGTGGCGCTGATCATCCTGGCCGCGGTGGCCATCAGGTGAGCCGCCCAGCCGCGCGTTAAGAGCCTGACCTCCCAGGATCCCCTCCCTCCAGCCCCGAGGCAGGCATGCCAACCAGGAGCTACCGCCTCGGCTGCGACATCGGCGGCACCTTCACGGATTTTGTGCTGCTGGACGAAGCCAACGGCACCATCCACGTTCAGAAGTGCCTCACCACCCCCGCTGACCCATCGGACGCGGTGGAACACGGCATCCGGGCCCTCGAGGCCGACTCGCCCGGCTTCCTGGCCCAGGCCAGCGAGCTGATCCACGGCACCACCCTGGTGATCAACGCCATCATCGAGCGCAAGGGCGCCCGCACCGGCCTGCTCACCACCCGCGGCTTCCGCGACGTGCTCGAGCTCGGTCGCGAGATCCGCTACGCGCCCTACGACATCTTCGCCGCCTTCCCCGAGCCCCTGGTGCCACGGCAGCTACGCCTGGAGGTGGACGAGCGCCTGCGCGCCGACGGCACAGTGCTGGTGCCCATCGACGAAGACCAGGCCCGCCAGGCCGTGCGCGAGCTGCTGGCCCAAGGGGTCGAGTCCATCGCCGTCTGCCTGCTCAACTCCTTCGAGAATCCCGCCCACGAGCTGGCCCTCGAGCGCATCATCCTCGAGGAAGCGCCCCACATCGCCGTGTCCATCTCCACCCGCGTGCTGCCCCAGATCCGCGAGTACGAGCGCACCAGCACCACGGTCACCAACGCCTATGTCAAGCCGCTCACGGGCCACTACCTGTCCAAGCTTGAAGACCGGCTGGGATCCGTCGGCTTCGACGGCCAGCTGTTCATCATGCTGTCCAGCGGCGGCATCACCTCGGTGGGCACCGCCGCCGAGTTCCCGGTGCGCATCATCGAGTCCGGCCCCACCGCCGCGGTCATCGCCGGGCAGCACTACGGGCGCCTGTTCGACATCCCCGAGATGTTCTGCTTCGACATGGGCGGCACCACCGCCAAGTCCTGCCTGATCCAGGACGGCGTCGCCGGCGTGGTGCAGACCTTCGAGGTGGGCAGGGTGCAGCGCTTCATGAAGGGCAGCGGGCTGGCCATCCAGGTGCCGGTGGTGGACCTGATGGAGATCGGAGCCGGCGGCGGCAGCATCGCGAGAGTGAGCCGGCTGGGCACCCTGCAGGTGGGCCCCCAGAGCGCCGGCGCCGACCCGGGTCCCATCTGCTACGGCCAGGGCGGCACCGAGCCCACGGTCACCGACGCCGACCTGCTGCTGGGCTACCTGGACGCCGAGTATTTTCTCGGGGGCGAGCTCGAGCTCGACCTGGAGGCTGCCCGGCGCGGCCTCATGGAGCGCATCGCCGAGCCCCTGGGGGTCAGCTTCCTGCAGGCTACCTGGGGCATCCACGATCTCATCAACGAGACCATGGCCGCCGCAGCCCGCACCCACATCGCCGAGAAGGGCGGCAACCCCAGCCAGGTCACGGTCACGGCCTTTGGCGGCGCGGGCCCGGTGCACGCCACCGGCCTGGCCCGCAAGCTGGGCGCCCCGCGCCTGCTGGTCCCCCCCAACGCCGGCGTGGGCTCGGCCCTGGGGTTCTTCACCGCGCCCCGGGCTTTCGACCTGGTGCGCAGCCACAAGGTGGCCCTGCAGTCCGCCGATCTCTCCGAGATCGAGGCCATCCTACGCGGGCTCGAGGCCGAGGGCGTGCGCACCCTGGGCGAATCCCCGGGCTCCGCGCGGGTCAGCTTCGAGCGCTCCGTTGACGCGCGCTTCGTGGGCCAGGGCTCCGAGACGCCGGTCCCCCTGCCCCCGGGTGAGCTCAACGCCCTGCCTGTGAGCGATCTGCGCGCCCGCTTCGACGCGGTCTACGAGCGGCTCTACGGGCGCACCTACCCCGACTCGCCGGTGGAGCTGGTGAGCTTCCGAGTACGCGCGAGCCTGCCTCAGCGTCTGTTGGAGCTGCCCAGGCTGCCCGCCGGCAACGGCGACGCCCGCGACGCCCTCAAGGGCGAGCGCCCAGCCTTCTCCGGCCGCTCCAGGGGCTTCGTGCCCTTCGCGGTCTACGACCGCTACCTGCTGAGCCCCGGCGCCCGCTTCGAGGGCCCCGCCATCATCGAGGAGCGCGAGTCCACGGTGGTGGTAGGCGAGGACTCCACCGTCACGGTAGACGACTACGGTTTCCTCTGGATCGATCTGAAGGGGGCCCGCTGATGGCCCGCAGCTTCGATCCGGTCACCCTCGAGATCCTCTGGCGACGGCTGATCTCCATCGTCAACGAGGCAGACGCCGCGGTGGCGCGCACGGCTTTCTCCAGCCTGCTGCGCGACGCCCACGACTACACCTGCATGTTCACCGACGCCCGCGGTCGCGAGCTGGCCCAGGGCAGCTTCGCCACGCCGGGCCAGTCTGGCGCCATGGCCCTGGGCATCAAGGAGCTGGTCGAAAAACTGCCGGCCGACGGCTTCTCGCCCGGGGATGTCTACATCACCAACGACCCCTGGGCCCTGGCCGGACACCTGAACGACGTCTGCGTGCTCAGCCCCATCTTCAAGGGCGAACGCCTGGTGGGCTTCACCGCCTGCGTGTTCCACCACGCCGACATCGGCGGCCGCGTGGCTTCCGACAACCACGACGTCTACGAAGACGGCCTGTTCCTGCCCCTGGTCAAGCTGCACGACGCCGGCGTGCCCAACGAAGCCCTGCTGGAGACCATCCGCTGGAACGTGCGCACCCCCGACGAGGTCATCGGTGACATCCGCTCCCAGATCGCCGCCAACCATGTCTGCGCCCGCCAGGTGGTTCAGATGCTCGACGAGTACGACCTCGACGACCTGAGCGACCTCTCCGACGCCATCATCTCCCGCACCAAAGCCAGCATGCGGGCGGCCATCGCAGCGGTGCCCGACGGCAGCTATCGCTCCAGCCTGCACATCGAGCAGTTGGAGGGCCGCGAGGACCTGCTCATCCAGGCCGAGGTGATCGTGGCCGGCAGCGAGATCAGGGTGGACCTGGCCGGCTGCTCGCCCCAGGTGGACTGGGGCGGCAACGTGGTCTTCAACTTCACCTACGCCTACGTCTTCATGGCCATGAAGAGCATCTTCGACCCGGACATCCCCAACAACGACGGCTGCGCGGCCCCCATCAAGCTGCGGGCCCCCGAAGGCTCGGTGGTCAACTGCCGCTTCCCCGCCGCGGTGGCCGCCCGCATGCAGATCGGGCACTTCCTCACCGAGGTCATCTACCGGGCCATGGCCCAGGCCCTGCCCCAGCGCGTGCTGGCGGGCAGCGGCGGCACCCCGGCCACCATGAACGTCTTCTACGGCCGCCGCGCCGGGGGCGAACCCTGGCACTCGGTCATCATCCGCGGCGGCGGCATGGGCGCCAGCGGCCGAGGTGACGGCGAGCAGTGCTTCATCTTCCCGGCCAACGGCGCCAACACCCCGGTGGAGATCCTGGAGAGCGACACCCCCCTGTTGGTGGAACGCCGAGAGCTGCTACCTGACTCGGGCGGCCCCGGGCAGCAGCGCGGCGGGCTGGGTCGCCGCGTCGTCTTCCGGATCCCCGAAGGCGAGCAGGCTCCCCTGCCCCCCGTCAACCTGGGCATCCAGTCCGGCCGCTTCCGCCTGCCTCCCGAGGGCCTGTTCGGTGGCGGCCACGGTGCCCACGCCGCCTTCCTGGTCAACGGCCAGCCCGGCGATCCCTACGGCCTCACCCGCCTGCAGCCCGGCGACCGGGTCACCATGGATGCCGCCGGGGGTGGCGGCTACGGCAGCCCGCTCCAGCGCGACCCCGAGCTCGTCCTCCGGGATGTCCAGCAGGGCTTCGTCAGCCCAGAGCAGGCCCGCGCCGCCTACGGCGTGGTCATCGACCCCGACACCATCAGCCTGAACAACGCCGCCACCGCCGCCGAGCGCAGCGGCCGCCAGGAGTAGCAGCATGGACTTCGAGTACAGCCTCGAGCAGCAGGCCATCCGCGACACCTTCGCCCGCTTCGTGGACGAGCGGGTCAAGCCCCAGGCCGAGGCCATGGACGAGGCGGGGGTCTTCCCGCGCCAGCTCTTCAACGAGGTAGGCAGGCTGGGCTTCTTCGGCATGCGCTACCCCGAAACAGCGGGCGGCACCGACGCGGGCATCGTGGCCTACATCCTGGCCGTCGAGGAGCTGGCCCGCGGCTCCATGTCGCTGGCCGCAGCCTGCGCCATGCAGTCGCTCATGGGCACCTACTTCCTGCACAAGCTGGGCACAGCGGAGCAGAAGGAGCGCCTGTTCCAGCCCGCCCTCGCGGGCGAGCGCATCGGCACCATCTGCATGACCGAGCCCAACGCCGGCTCGGATCTGGGCGGCATCACCACCACCGCCGAGCGCGACGGCGACGGCTGGGTGCTGAGCGGCGCCAAGACCTTCATCACCTCGGCGCCGGTGGCCGACTTCTTCACGGTCTTCGCCAAGGTGGATCTGGGCGACAAGCCAGGCCTGGGCATCTTCCTGGTGGAGCGCGACAACCCCGGCCTCACCGTGGGCCGCGACATCGAGAAGCTGGGGGTGCGCGCCTCGGTCACCTCCGAGGTCTTCCTGGAGGACTGCCGCGTCCCCGCAGACGCCGCCCTGGGAAGGCCGGGCAGCGGCATGGGTCATCTGCGGGAGATCCTCAACGAGATCCGCATCATGACCGCCGCCCTGTCCATCGGCGTCGCCCGCGCCGCCATGGACGACTCGGTGGCCTACGCCAACCAGCGGGTGCAGTTCGGGCGTCCCATCTCCAAGTTCCAGGCCATGCGCATCCGCATCGCCGACATGGCCACCGAGCTGGAAGCCGCCCGCCGGCTCACCCAGTACGCCGCCTGGCTGGCCGAGCGCGACCTGCCGCGCACCAAAGAAGCCTGCATGGCCAAGTACTTCGCATCCGAAGCCGCCGCGCGCGTCTGCGAGCAGGCCGCGCGCATCATGGCCGCCTATGGCTACGCCATGGAGTACCCCATCCAACGCTACCTGCGCGATGTGCGCTTCACCCTCATCGGAGGCGGCACCTCCGAGATGATGCAGCTCACCATCGGCCGGGAGGTGAGTCGATGAGCCGCGACCGCAACAGCATCAAGATCCTGCTGGCCAAGCCCGGTCTGGACGGCCACGACCGGGGCGTCAAGGTGGTGGCCCTGGGCCTGCGCGAGGCGGGGTTTACGGTGGCCTACACCGGCCTGCGCCAGGGCGTAGACGCCATCGTGCAGCGCGCCATCGCCGAGCAGGCTGACGTCATCGGCCTCTCCATCCTGTCGGGCTCCCACCTGCCCATCTGCCAGCGCATGAAGGTCGCCATCGAGCAGGCCGGCCTCACCCACAGGCTCTGGCTGGTGGGCGGCAACATCCCCGAAGCCCACAAGGCGCCCCTCAAGGCGCTGGGCGTGTCCGAGGTCTTCCCCTTCGGCACCCCCATCGCCGATATCGTCAGCTACATCGAGGAGGCGGTCTCATGAGCGCGCCCAAGAAGTCCAGCGCTGTGACCCCCGTGGTGCTGGAGTCCGGCATCGAGGTGCAGCCCGTCTACACCCAGGCCGACGTGGACGCCTCCTCCATCGGCCCCGACGACATCGCCCCCCCCGGCGAGTACCCCTTCACCCGCGGCATCCACGCCCAGATGTACCGCAAGCGCCCCTTCACCATGCGCCAGTACGCGGGCTTCGGCACCCCAGAAGAGACCCACGAGCGCTTCACCTACCTGATCGAGCGCGGCCAGACCGGCCTGAACGTGGCCTTCGATCTGCCCAGCCAGGTGGGCCTCGACTCCGACGATCCCGCCGCCCAGGGCGAGGTGGGCCGCGTGGGCATGGCGGTGGACACCCTGGCCGACATGGAGACCGCCTTCGCGGGCATCGACCTGGAGCGCATCACGGTGTCGCTCACCATCAACGGCTCCGCCAGCACCATGATGGCCATGTACTTCGCCCTGGCCGAGAAGCGCGGCTACGACCTGTCGCGCCTGCGCGGCACCGCCCAGAACGACATCCTCAAAGAATTCGTGGCCCGCGGCACCTGGATCTACCCGGTGGAAGCCAGCGTCAAGCTGGTGGGCGACACCATCGAGTACTGCGCCCAGCACCTGCCCAAGTACTCGCCGGTGAGCGTCTGTGGCTACCACATCCGCGAGGCCGGGGCCGATCCCGTGCAGGAGATGGCCTACGCCTTCTGCATCGCCAAGGCCTACATCGACCACAGCCTGGAGCGCGGGCTCACGGTGGACGAATTCGCCAGCCGGCTGTCCTTCAACTTCGACATCCACGGCAACTTCTTCGAGCAGATCGCCAAGTTCCGCGCCGGGCGCCGCCTGTGGGCCCGCATCGTGCGCGAAGACTACGGCGCCGAGAACCCCCGCTCGTCGTGGCTGCGCATGATCGCCGGGGGCGGCGGTGGCGGGCTCACCATCGAGCAGCCCGAGAACAACATCGCCCGCGGCGCCTACTACGCGCTCATCTCCGCGCTGTCGGGCACCCAGACCATGGCCCTGTGCACCTACGACGAGGCCTACACCATCCCCACCGAGAAAGCCGCCCGCATCGCGCTGCGCACCATGCAGCTGCTCACCACCGAGCTGGGCATCACCGACACAGTGGACCCCCTGGCCGGCTCCTACTACGTCGAGACGCTGACCAACCAGTTCGAGGCCGCCATCCGCCGCGAGATGGCCGCGGTGGACGAGGCGGGCGGCGTGGTGCAGGCCATCGCCGCCGGCCGGGTGCAGGCCCGCGTGGCCCAGCAGGCCTATGCCCACGAGCAGGGCCTGCGCAGCGGCTCCATCCCCAAGGTGGGCGTGAACCGCTACGTCGAGCAAGAAGACGAGCGCGACGTGGCCTTCCACCCCTACGACGAGTCCGGCGCCACCAGGAAGGTCGCGGCCCTGCGGCGCCTGAAGGCCCAGCGCGACCAGGCCGCCGTGGAGCGCAGCCTCGCGGCCCTGCGCGCCGCCGCCGAGGCCGGCGACAACGTCATGCCCGCCAGCATCGCGGCGGTCAAAGCCTACGCCACCGTGGGCGAGATCACCGCGGTGCTCGAGGGTGTGTACGGCGGCTACCAGGAGCCGGGGATCTTCTGAACAGCCGCCGCGGCGTCGCGCCCCCCCCGCCCCGTAAACCACCGCGCCAAATGCGCCGGGAAAGGGCCCCCCCCCCCCC
>CAZEJJ010000014.1:20975-28715 GCA_964512185.1 uncultured Enterobacterales bacterium
GGGGGGGGCGGCCGCCCCCCGGGCGGGGGCGCTCCCCCCCCCCGCCGCGGGGGCGCCCCCCCCCCGCGGCTCTGTCACCGTCGGCTCGAATGGCGCGGGCATGGGACGCGCCAGCCGTCCCCTGTCTACACCGGCGGGACGCCTTCCTCGGCGGGATCGCCGGTGGGCTCCTCCACCGGTTCCTCGTCTGCGGGGGCGTCGGCGTCCAGATCGAACATGCCGGAGAAGACCGCTCCGGATTCGTCCGCGTCCACTTCCCAGATCCCACGCAGCGCGGCGAACTGCGTGTAGGCTCCGCTGGCCCATCCGCCCTCGAAGATCCCCTCCGTCTCGGTCACTCCCGGCGGAACGAACTCAACCCCGAAGGCTCCCTGCCAGCTCCGGATGGTGCTTCGGACATCGCCGACTCCGCGTCCCTGCCCATCGGTGCTGAAGACCACGAGACCCGTGAACGCGCCGTTCTCGATCTCGTCACTGGTGATGAAGGACCCCCGCAGCCCCCACAGGTGCGGACTCTCCTCGTCCAGAACATCCATGTGACCCAGCAGATAGCCACCGTTCTCTGGCGGGTCCAGCTCTTCACCCCTGTCTCCGATGGGCTGGCCGTCGAAGCCCATGTAGTCGTACAGCGCCTGGCGAGCAGCGAAGTGGTCACCGCTCTGCAGTGCCTGGAACACCTGCTCTTCGGCCACCACCAGGGGATCATCGGCAGGCGCGCAGGCGCCCAGGAGGAGGCCGATGGAGGAGACGAAGAAGAGTGCGCGCATGCTGGGCTCCAGGCTGGGTGTCCATGGGACCGTGGGCTGGAGGGCCGCTGCGAGCTGCAACGCGCTGTGGCAGACCCGGTCACGCAGGGCCCATCGACACGGCAGCGCTGCGAGTTTAGGCCCCATCACGTCCGCGGCGACGGCGACGCAGCCACGGGAGGCTGCGTCCCGGGCGACAGGACAAGCGTCAGCCATCCCCAAGGGGGAACGGTCGACCCGGCCTGAGACTTGCGCCACGCTCTCCGGTGCACGACACTGACCGTGCACCCCTGCGAAGAGGGAACTTGGCTGCAACCTCAGCGAGAGCCCTGTCGCTGCTCGCGCTGCTGACGCTCCCGGGTGTCGCCCTGGCGCAGCAGCCAGGCGAGTGGCCCTCGGTGACGCTGGAGCTGGTGGACGGCGGCCAGCTCACCGGTGAGCTGGTGGGCACCGCTGACGGTGTCTTCTACCTGCGGCTGGCCGACGGCAGGCTCCTGCCGGTGCCCTTCGCCGAGGTGGCGGCGCTGCACAGGGGCGCGGAGCTGCAGGAATCGGTCCCGGCGCCAGAACCGGAGCCTGATCCACAGCCCGAGCTCGAGCCCGGCCCACGCTTCATCCCCGTTCCCTACACGGAGCCGACAGCGGAGGAGCGCCCCCCTGCGCCCCCACCCGAGAGGGTGTTCCTGGAGAGCTCCCAGGCTCCGCCGGGCGAATCGGCACGACCCGCCGTCACCTACGAGGTTCCGCACGAGCGAAAGGCCACCGCGATCCCAGTGGAGCCCGACCCCCTGGAGCTCGGCTTCGAGGTGTCCTTTGGCGTCGCCATGGGTGCCAGAGCCGCGCTGCTGCTGCCCAACGACGCCATCCACTCGCTGGGGCTGCGCGTGGGCCTGGCGGAAGCCCTCGTGGCCTGGCAGACCGACCTGGACGGTGTCCGCTACCAGAGCCGCGACGGCGCCACGGCGGCCCTCTACCTGCTGCCCACCTTCAACCTGGGGCGCCAGCCCATCACCCTGGAGCTGTCCACCGGCCTGGCCTTCATGCCGGCCTACGGCGGCTACTGGGGCCTGGCTCACAGCGTCGCTCTGCGCTCGGTGCCCTTGCAGGGCATGCTGCGCGCCCACCTGGGCGTGATGGTGCTCTCCGACCGCTGCTGGAACGAGCCGATGCTGGTGCTGGACATGGGCCCGGAGCTGGCGTGGTGATCTCACGCGCCTTCGCCCTGGCAAGCCTGCTGGCCACCGCCTGCGGCCCCTGCCCTCCCTGGGTGGATCCCGATGGCACGGAGCGCCGCGAGACCGGCACGAACCTCTGCTCCATCGCGGCCGTCGAGTCCTGGGGTCAGGCAGCCTGGGATGGGCTGAGCTGGGAGCTGCAACCCGATGATTGCTGGAGCGGCCTGAGCGAGGAGAGCGTGCCCTTCGCAGCAGATGGGCAGGGCGCCGTCTGGCCGCTGGAGCGGGTGGGGAGCTGCGAGCGCTGGATGCCCGCCGGTGGCTTCTCGCCCGGCAGCTACACCTTCGGCGGCTTCCTGGATCCATCCGGCCCGGAGCCGGAGGTCGTGCCCCTGTTCGGCGGCGAGGAGCACCTGGTAGAGCCCTGGGGGAGGGACCCGGCGTTCCGGGCGGCCGACGTCGCGGGCGGCACCTGGCAGATCGATCTCGCGGGCGCCCAGGACTGCCTCCTGGGCATGGACCTCATGCTGGTGCTCGCGGCAGAGCGCACGCCCTGGCTCGAGCTGGGCCAGCCACGGGACGGCAGCGTGCCCTTCCGGGTGCTCTGGTCCCGAGACGAAGACGACGACGCCTGCCGCGCGCTGCAGGGCGAGGGCCGCCTGCTGCCCAGCGGGCTCTTCTACTTCGCCGCCAGCGACCTGGTGCTGGGCTCCGAGCCTCCACTGCAGGCCTGGGATCTCTTCCTGCGGGCAGGCTTCGAGCCCAGTGGCGAGCGCGCCGCCGGTGTGGAGCTGTCGCTGACCGTGGACCTGGTGAACGCCCCGGATGCCTGGAAGGAGGTCGACGACTGGCGGGACCTCTGCGAGGCATTGCTGCCCAGCTTCGGCGTCCAGTGCAGCCCCTGCCCCGAGGGCGATCTCGAGAGCTGCCTCGAGGTGGAGTACTTCGCCACCACCGCGCAGCGCAGCGAGCGCAGCTTCCCCGACAAGCTGCACCCCTGCTTCCAGGAGATCGGCGAGCTCCCTCCCCCCGACTGCAGCTTCGACCCGGGCTGCGCAGCCACGCGCTCCGGCCGTCACGGCGCCCTGCTGGCTCTGTTCGGCCTGCTGCTGCTGGTGGCCAAGCGAAGGCGCTAGCCACGAGGAACAGGCGGAACAGGTGGAACAACCAACAAACACGAACAGGTGTCACACGAACAGGTGTCAGGTTGGTATCATTACATTTTTCCAAAATGTAATGATACCAACCTGACACCTTATCTCAACCTGACACCTTATCTCTTATCTGCGGCGAGCTCACCGGCCGGCTCGACGGCAGCCGTTCACTCCGTCAACACCACCATCGCCCCCTGCTCGGGCAGCGCCTCGGTCCCCAACGCCGCGGCGATGTCCTCGTCGGCCAGGTCGTTGGGGGTGAGCCAGGTCTGGCCATTGGCGTAGGTCACCAGGATGGCCCAGTAGCCCAGGGGGAGCTCGGCGGTGACCACGGTCTCCATGGTGCCGTCGGGCAGCAGGTGGGCCGCCCCGGGCAGGAACAGCAGCGGCAGGCTGGGGGTGACCACCACCTCACCAGCCTGGGAGCCGTACTTCAAGAACAGCGCATCGTAGACCACGGCTTCGGACACCCAGGCCTCGCCGTCTTCGGGCAGGCTGCCGTCGGCGTAGGCCGCCAGCACCAGGTAGACCTTGGGCCACAGATCGTGCAGGCCGTACTCTGCGTAGGTGGGATCGCTGTGGGGGTCCACCTGGCCGTCGCCGTCCACATCCTGCAGGTCCACCCTGAAAGCGGTGGAGCAGTGCTCGGCCTCGTCGGGGCCCGCCAGGCTGAGCAGCGGGTGATCGATGCCCACGGCGTCGAGGGTGAACAGGTAGTCCGCCATGCCCACCAGGTACTCGTCCATGCTGGCCGGCCGGGCGAAGGTGCCGCCCGTGCCCAGCTGGAACGCAGGCCGCTCCGTGTCCAGCGGCGCCCCCGCCAGCACGGACAGGCCCTGCACGTGATCGGGGCCCTCCACCGTCAACGGCTGCGGGCTGGAAGACTCGGCGGAGTAGACGAAGGCACCGGTGCGGTCGCCGCAGGTGGCGCCCGCGCTGAAGTCGTAGAAGGGGTTGAAGTCGCCGTCGTCGTCCACCAGGCCGGTGACCAGCCAGCTGCCGTCGGGCACGCCGGTGAGCTGCCAGGGGGCGGACTGCACGCCCTCGGACTCCGACCAGGCGCTGGAGGAGAAGGTGGCCAGATCCACAGGCCGACCGAACCCGGCCGGCGGCGCGGGATCGGCGGCGGCGTACAGCAGCACGTGGCCCGGTCCCAGGGTGGTGGAGGGATCCTGCACCACCAGCAGTTGGCCCGAGAGGGAGACGGAATCCGCCGGCGACAGCGCGGTGTCCACGGGCGGGAGGTAACCGCAACCGGCGAGGACGAAGATCAGAGCGGGGTTCATGGGGCCTCCCATCAGAATCGCGCCGTCAGGCCGCCGGAGAGGCGCGCCGCCACGGGTTGGCCGAGGGGGTGCTCGGCATGGGGACCGATGGACTCGATGAGCGCCAGCCAGTTCCAGGCGTCCAGCACCAGGTCGAGGCGCTGCTCGGGCGCCAGGTGCAGCACCACCCGGTTGGAGAGCAGCACCCAGCCGGGGAGCGGGGAGTCGGTGACCTGCACCTGGCCGTCGGCGTCGAACTCGCGGATGGGCCACACCTGCTTGTCGATCCAGGTGGCGCGCATGCTGCCGTCCACCCGCCAGGGAGAGCGGTAGATGACCCCCGCGTTGAGCTTGTGCACCGGGGTGGACTCCACCCGGTCCAGCGCGCTGTCGCTGGCGGCCTGGATCAGCTCCAGCGCGTAGCTGGCCTCCACGTCCAGGCCGGGCAGGCCGAAGAAGTCCACCGCCAGCTCGCCACCGTAGGCGTGGTAGACGGGCTCTTCGTTGATGAAGCTGGTCTCGCCAGCCCGGTAGACGCCCGCCTCGTCATCGAACTCCAGGTGATCGGCGCTGGTCTCGATGGAGCCCAGGTCGATGAGATCGGTGATGCGGTAGTAGTAGCCGCTGGCCTCGCCGCGCCACCAGTCCGAGGAGTGCTCCAGGTAGCCCGCCTCGAAAGCCAGGATTCGCTCTGGCTCGAGCTGGGTGTCGCCCACCGTGCGCACCACCACCGCGTCGGTGTCGATGCGCTGGTCCAGGGAGAGGTAGGACTCCATGAAGGTGGGGGTGCGGAACGCTGTGCCCCCGTTCAGGCGCAGCGCGCGGCCCTCGCCCAGGTGGGTGACCAGGGCCAGCCTGGGAGAGGGCGTGAAGCCCACCAGGGGGTGCTCGTCCACCCGCATGGAGAGCGTGCCCACCACCGGGCCCAGGTGGGACTCGTCCTGCACGAAGGCGTTGAAGTGGTGCTCCTGGTGGTCGCCGTCCAGGTAGTCCCAGCTGATCTCCTTGTAGCGGTAGCCCAGGGAGCTGGTGATGCGGTGACGTTCCTGTGGACCCAGGGTCCAGTCACCGGCCAGGTCCAGGTCGTAGACATCGCTCACCACGTCGGTCGCGAGATCGTAGCCGCCCAACAGGTAGTACCAGGCCCCGGTGTCGGTGTCGAAGTGGTTCCAGAAGGCGCGCAGGTGCAGCGGGCCCATGCCCGCGTCGGTGCGCAGGTAGGCGGAGCGGTGCTGGGACACGAAGTCCCCCAGCGTGCCGATAGCGTAGAACTCTTCGAGCCCGGTGTTGAGGCCGCCCGAGAGCGAGACGAAGGCCCGCCGGGGCAGGCGCCAGTCCACCTGGGCGTTCACCGTGCTGGTGTCCAGCGCCAGGGTCTGGTCCTCCACCGGCGAGCTGTAGTCAGGCCGCTCGTCCAGGTCCATCTCCTGGGCCCAGCGCCCGTGCCGATCAAGCCCCATGCTGGCGCGCCAGGCCACGTCGCCCTCGCGCCCCGACAGCAACAGGGAACCCTGGCCGAAGGCCGTGCTGCCCATGGCTGCGCTGAGCTGGTTGCGGCTGCCGGGCCCCCCCGGGGCGTGGGTGATGATGTTGACCACGCCCGAGAACGCGTTGGCGCCGTACATGGCGGAGCCGGCACCCCGGATGATCTCGATGCGCTCGATCTCGTCGAGGGTGATGGGCAGCGAACCCCACAGGGTGGAGCCCAGGAAGTCCAGGTACACCGAGCGCCCGTCGATGAGCACCAGCACCTTGTTGGACAGGCGGCGGTTGAAGCCGCGGATGGCCACCTCGGATTGGCCCGCCGCCAGCTGCATGACGTCGAGGCCGGGCACGCTGCGCAGCAGATCGGCCACCGAGGCCGCAGGGGTCATGCGGATCTGCTCAGCGGTGATGACCGTGATGGCCGAGGGGGCCTCGAGGGGGGCCTGACCGTAGCGCGCGGCGGTGACCACCACGCGATCGTAGAGATCCTCCACCAGGCCCTGCTCGCCCATGTCGATGGCCTGGGGCGCTACCTGGGCTGCGGGCGGCTCCACCTCGGCGACGGGATCCGGGGCGGGCGTCTGCGCGACACCTCGCGCCTGCAGGCGCTCCGCCAGGGCGCCCAGATCCTGGGCCACCCGCTGCAGCTGTTCGATCTCAGCGGAGGTGGCGGCGCCCCCCTCGGGGCAGCCTTCCTGCTGGGGCTCGCTGGCGGGCTCGGGGTTCTCTATTGCCTCGGCCACGGCCCGCTGCGCCTCCAGCTGCTGGCGCAGGGCCAGCATGATGCCCTCTACCTGGATGCGATCCTCGGGATCGGAGTCCAGGTAGCGCTCGAAGTAGTCGATGGCCTGGGGATAGTGGCCGGCGTCGCCGTAGGCGCGGGCCACGTTGTAGAGCACCGCCGGGTGGGGCGAGAGATCGTAGGCGGCCAGGAACTCCTGCACACCCTGCTCATAGGCCCCCTGGCGCACCAGCTCCAGGCCGGTGTTGAAGTGCCGGCGGGCCTCGTCCCGGGGGTCGGCCCAGGCGGGGCTGGCCAGCAGCAGGCCCAGCACTGCGAGGCTGAGCAGGGCGTTGTTCGGGCTGCGCGCGGGCAGCCTGCGTGGGCTCATGGTGCCTCCACGGCACGGCCGGCGAAGGAGCCGGCGTTCAGCGTTCAGTCGTAGGGGGACGACTTGTAGCCGTCCACGGTGGTCTGCGGCTGCTGCGCGGGGACCTCGGGCGGCTGCTCGGGCGGCTGCACCGGCGCAGGGCTCGGTGGAGCGGCGGCAGGTACGGCCACGAGCTCGATGTCCACCCGCTGCTCACCACCCAGGGAGAGGTCATGCTCGATGCTGCGCCCCAGGTAGCCATCGAGGCGCACCTGGAACAGGCGCCAGTCCTCTACCCCTGTGGTGCTGGTCTCGTAGACGAAAGGCGTGGTACCCACCACGTCGTCGCCCAGCAGGATCTCAGCGCCGGGCGGATCGCTGGCGAACCTGACCTGGACAGGCAGGCTGACCGCCTGCTCCACCACCTCCGGAGGCAGCTCGGCGACCGGATCGCTATCCGGTTCCAGCAGCCCAGAGAGGGCGAGCACCCCGCCCAGCAGGACCACCAGCGCCAGCCCTCCACCCAGCAGCAGGGGGGCCACTCGGCGGCGTGGAGGCTCGGGTTCGGGATCCACAGGCTCGGACTCGATGCTGGTGGCGAGCGAGATGACACTGCCGTCGGCGGAGTCCAGCTCCGCACGGAACATCTCCAGCTCCTGGATCAGGTCGGCGACCCGCTGGTAGCGTTGCTCAGGGGGTTTCTCCAGGCAGCGCAGCACGATGCGCTCGAGCTCGGCGGGCAGCTCGAGCGCCCGCCCCCGCCCCGGGCCGCCCGGCCCCCGCGGGGGCCCCGGGGGGCGCCAGGGTGGCCGGGGGGGGGGGGC
>CAZEJJ010000014.1:28725-64667 GCA_964512185.1 uncultured Enterobacterales bacterium
CCCCCGCTGGTCGGGTGCCCCGGGGGGTTCCGCCCGCCCGCGCCGCACGTGGGGCGCGCGCGGGGCGGCCCGCGCGAGCGCCGGCGCGCGCTCGGCGAAGCGCGGCGCCGGATGCTGCACGTGGGCCATCATGGTTGCCGTGGTGGTGCTGCCCTGGAAGGGAGTACACCCCGTGACGCAGCGGAACAGCAGCGCCCCCAGGGAGTAGAGATCGGAGCGCTCGTCGGTGTCGATGCCCTTGACCTGCTCCGGAGACATGTAGTGGGGGCTGCCCATGATCAGCCCGTCGATGGTGATGGACTGGTCTTCCTGGGTGAGCTTGACCAACCCGAAATCCACCACCTTGACCAGCTCCCGGCCGTCGGCCTCTTCCCGAATGAGCAGGTTGGAGGGCTTGAGGTCGCGGTGCACCACCCCTTGACCGTGGGCGCTGCGCAGGGCGTAGCAGACCTGCAGCAGCAGCTCCAGCGAGCGGTACACCGACAGGGGGGCTTCTTCTTTGAGCACCTGGGACAGGGTCCTGCCCTGCACGTGCTCCATGACCAGGAAGGACCGCCCGTCGTCGGTGCGACCGTAGTCGAAGACCGAGACGATGTTGGCGTGGGATAGCCGCGCCAGCGAGGCCGCTTCCACCTCGAAGCGGCGCTCGAAGGTCTCCACCTCGTGGTCCAGGTGCTCGCGGTGGGGCTGGAAGAACTTGATGGCCACCACGCGGTCCAGCTGCAGCTGCCGGGCCTCGTAGACCGACCCCATGCCGCCGCGGGCGATGAGGCGCACGATCTCGTAGCGCCCCGCGATGATCTCACCCGGAGACGTGTGGGTGGTCGAGCGGCTCTCGGTGATGGGGTCGTCCAGGGTGAGCCCCTGCAGCGCGGCGCGGGAATGCGATGTGAAGTCTATCCCCGTCTCGCCGAACAGATCCAGGGAAGGGGGACAATGGAGGGGTAGAGGGTACCAGGTCGTGCTCCACACAGGAGGTCTGGACACCCAGGAGAGCAGCGACCCTCTCGGTGACGCGATGCAGGATCGCGGGCAACCTCACCAGGGCCGAGCGGATGGAGCGGTCCTGGCCGCACTGCTCGGTCAGGAAGCAGCAGCCCAACCACCGCCGGACCTCGCGGGCGAGGGCGCGCGCGATCAGCTCGCCGTGAGCGCCTGAAGAGCACTCCTGCGGCCCGTCTCCGAGCCACGAGGCACCCGCTGGCGCAGCGGATCGGGGAGCGGCGCCTCGGGCCTGTTGGCGCCAGAGGCATCCACTTCGGGGACCTGGGCTCCACGCTCCACGCGCTGCTTGACGCTCCACGGGCCCAACAGGCAGACTGCTTGACTGCCTGGCTGCCTGACTGACTCTACAGGCGAGTCCCGTCTGCACTACTCATCCCCCGTCGACTCCGTGGCAGCCCTCTTCCGTTGACCCTATCTGAGCTCGACCTCGGATCCTCCATGGCCCCCACGCGCATCAGCCTCGGCATCGCCCTCGCCCTCAGCGCTGCAGGCTGCTTCGTCAGCCGGGACAGCGCCGAGCCGACCGGGGGCGACAACGATCCCCCGGCAGACACCGACGACACCGGCACCGACTGGTGGGACGAACCCACCGAGGACTTCGATCAGGACGGCTACAGCGTCGATGACGGCGACTGCGACGACGCCGAGCCCGAGGTCAACCCCGGCGTGGCCAGCGACGGCTGCGACGGCTTGGACAACGACTGCGACGGGCAGATCGATGAAGACTTCGCGGGCGACGAGTACGAGCCCAACGACGATGACGGGCTCTACATGGGCGAGCTGAAGGACAAAGCCGAGGAGCAGGTCTTCGCCTACCTGCACCCTGAGACCGACGAAGACCGCTTCCAGTTCTGGGTCGAGGACAGCGCGTGGAGCTGGTTCAGCCTCGAGGTCTGGCTGTACGCGGTCCCCGACGACGCCGACTACGCCCTCGAGCTCATCTGGGTCGAGGACCCGGGGGGAGCGTGGCAGGGCACGGTGGCCAGCGCCGACGAGACCGGCGACGGCGGGGTCGAGGTGGTGGACTGGAGCGGAGATGCCCTCCTCGAGGACGGTGGCCTGTACGAGGTGGTGGTGAGCTCCACCAGTGGCTCGTCGTGCGCCGCGCCCTACCAGCTCCAGATCCTCACGGGGGGTTGGTGATGAACCGCGCGTCGGACTGGATCGTCTGCTGGCGCCGTGCCCCCTCGCTGTCGCTGCTGCTGCAGGTGGCCTGCTCGGGCACCTGCACCACCAGCGTCCCTCGGGATGACACCGCCACACCCTGGGACGACACCGGGATCGACAGCGTGGACGCATGCTCGCCGGTGGCGAACCTCGAGCTGGCGCCCCTGGACATCTGGGGCCAGGATCTCGCAGGCGTCGAGATCGGCCTGAACTACGATCCACCGCTGGTGGAAGATCCCGGCGCAGGGCCCGGGGTGGAGCTGTACCCCCTGGGCGAGGACGCCTTCGAGCTGCAGGTGCAGCTCACGGCGGTGGACCACAGCGACAGCTCGTTCACCATCGCCTACACGGGCACGGCCAGTGCCGACGCCTTCACCGTCAGCGAGCCCGCCGGTAGCGGCCGCGTGGCCACGAGCTGGGAGCGGCGCGACATCGAGGGCATCGAGTGCGCGGTCTTCACGGTCTACGCCGGCCTCGATCATCGCTGGTTCGCGGGTAGAGCGCCGGCCCCCGCCCTCAACGAGACCGAGCTGTTCTTCGCCCACGACGAGTTCTGGGAGCGGGTCGCCGACGATCTGGCCAGCAGCCGCAGCCGGGTCAGCTGGAGCACCTGGTACTGGCAGTCCGACTTCGAGCTGCAGCGGCCGGAGGACACCCACATCAACATGAGCGCCGCGGCGCGCGAAGCCAACACCGTCATGAGCCGCTTCGAGGCGCTCCCGGGGGTCGAGCGCCGGGTGCTGGTCAACCGCTTCTGGGACGACAACTCCGACTACAACGAGTACCTCAACACCGACAGTGCCCTGCGGGCCTACGCCGAGGGCAGCGGGGACCAGCTCGAGGTGGTGCTGCAGGGCAACGACACCGAGGTGCCCGTCGAGGGCGAGTGGGGAGGCGAGGTCAGCGACTTCGACTTTGCCGAGCGGGTGGTGGCCAACCCTCGCTACAGCGAGCGGGCGCTGATCGCGACGGGCGGCATCCAGCCCCAGCCCTGCGACCTCGAGCTGCAGGTGGCCTCGTGGCACCAGAAGTCAATGGTCTTCGATGGATCGGTGGCCTACGTCTCGGGCATGAACACCAAGGGCGACGACTGGGACACCCCAGAGCACCTTGTCTTCGAGCCCAGGCGCATGTCCCTGGACGCCGACAACGACGATCGCCAGGACGTGGCAGACGGGCTGTTCCTGCCCGACTTCATCCCCCGGCGGGACTACGCCATGCGGGTGAACGGACCCGCGGCCTACGACGTGGAGGCGGTCTTCCACAGCCGCTGGGAGCAGGCCCTGGTGGATGGCGACCTGTACGCCGACCGCGCCACATCCTTCGTGCTCGGCGATCCTCCGGCCGAGGTCCCGGCCGCCAGCGGGGGCGTGCCTACCCAGCTCACGGTCACCATGCCCGAGCCCTGGAGCGAGCAGTCCATCCGCGAGACGCACGGCAAGGCCTTCTCCCAGGCCAGCGACTACATCCTCCTGGAGGACCAGTACTTCCGGGCCCCCGTGATGAATGATCTGATCGTGGCGCGCATGCTCGCGGCGCCGGAGCTGGTGTTCATCGTGGTCACGTACGACGTCTCCGCCTGGGACGGCGGGGCCATGTACACCTACCTGTCGGATTCCTCTTTCCTCGCCCAGTTCCCGGATCGGTACCTGCTGCTCCAGCTGCGCTCCGCCGCCCTCCACACCGAGGAGGGTGAGCTGTGGGACGACGTCTACTTCTACCTGCAGGACATCAGCACCCACTCCAAGCTGCGCCTGGTGGACGACCGCTACCTGACAGCAGGCGACAGAACCCCGAATCTACTGCGAACCAGCAGCTCGCCGCCGCAGCGCGCCCTGCTTGCAGTGCCGACCTCGACATATCGATAATATGCCTTCACCCGGCACTACTGCGCAGAGCACGCTGCACCTGGCGCCTGCTGGCCCTCGCTACGATCCGGGCCGGCCGCCATGCGGCGGCCTGTTCTGTCGCCTGCTGTGAGCGTGGGCTCCTGCAACATGAACAACCGGGGCTACCTGTACGAGGGCGAGATGAACCTCTCGGTGCTCGACTCGGCCATGGCCACCGAGGCGCGGCGCACCACCCTCGAGCAGTGGGTGGGGCCGGACTACGCCCACAGGCTCAGCGACGACATGGCGGCCAACCTCGAGCTGCTGCGGGAGGTGGCCGAGTCCAACGCCGCCATCGCGGACTGGTGGGAGGAGAACGCCGACGATCTCGATGCCGACGAGGCCGAGGCCCGCTGGGCCAGCTACCAGCCCTCGGGCTTTGTCTACCCCCTCGAGATCAGCGGCGACTACGAGTGGGACGTGGGGCCTGATCTGTTCTGAGCTCGCGGCGGTGGCCGCGTGGCTGCAGAAGACCCGCTCCGACGAGCACCTCTACCTGGTCCAGCAGCTCGTGGACGAGGTGCTGGTGCCCGAGGATGTGTCAGCCTGGCTGCGGGCTCGGGCCGAGGCCAGCTACCCCTGGCTCGAGGCCGAGCGCTGCTCCCGGGACGACTCCCCGGCCTGCCTCCCAGGAGGATCGGATCTGCTGCCCGCGCTGCGGGAGGCCCATGCGGGCCCGCACCGTCGTCATGGCGCCGGTAGCGATGCGCCATCGGCGTGGGCCAGGCGACGATCCGCGAAGGGGAGTGCGATCCCGTGGCCAGGATCGAGGAGCAGGACGGCCCATCCTCCGTCGTCGCCAGCCCCACCATGACCAGGGCGACCGGCCAGGCGCCAGACGCGGGAGCGCCACACCCGGGCCAGCCCGACCGCTACCGACTGCGCTGGCGAGCGCGACCGACCACCGCCAACCTCCTTCCGTGCAGTCCAATGCGAGCTCTCCCCCTTGCCCATCTCCACCGTGTCTGTCTCGGCAGGGGCCTTGTCCGGCCGGGGCACCGCCAGGCGCCAAACCTCACGGGGTGCCCTCCCGGCGGACCTGGCGGTGTGCCGACCAGAGATGGTACCCCACCGTGCCGGCGGCCCAGGCCAGCACGGCGAGGAACAGGAGCAGACCGACCAGCCAGTCGACGGTGCTGACTCCTGCGCGGGACCGGAGGCGAGGGGGGCTGTGTCGCATGGTCGTGGGTACGGCAAAGACCGTGCCGACGGTCCTCAGGTCCCTCTCGACGTGGGGCGTGACATCGGGTCGCCTGCGGGGGGGGCGCAGGCCGCTGGGCCTGGTCATCGTGTCATCGAGGTGCTCGCGCTGCCCCTCTCGCCGCCGCGCGCCTGCCGCCAGCCCTCGGCCCAGGCCTCGAGCTGATCGTAGTCGTCGTACCAGGTGGTGTACATCGCGCCCACCAGGCCCTCGGTACCGCCGGCCCCGGCCCACTCGCTGGCCGCCGAGGAGGCACCGTCACCCGAGTCGTAGTAGCCCGCCACGATCTGCCGGTGGCCGCGACCCTCGAACCAGGCCAGGGAGTCCGCCAGGGGTCCACGTCCAGGCTCTGCACCGCCCGCGCGTTGCCGTGCCCCGGCGCGATGTGCAGGGAGCTCGCGCCGCTGTGGGCCTCGCTGGAATCCACGTTCACGCGCACCCCGGGCTCGTCCACCCAGCTCCACCCGGCGGGCTGGCTGCCGCTGACGCTCTCGAAGCCTCCGTTCTCCAACCCCGGGAAGCTCGAGGCCAGCTCCAGGCTGCCGCCGTCGCTCGCGACCACGAAGGGGGAGCCCTCCACGCGCTGGCCCTCGGCCAAGTTGGGGTCCGCCGCCAGGATGCCCTCGGAGTAGCCGAAGGGCAGCACCGCCGGGAGCACCTGCAGGTCCAGCTCCGCGGCCCGGTCCAGGAAGGCCTGGAGGTTGTCGGCGTACCAGTCGGGCAGCTCTCCGGTGTGCAGCTTGGTGAGCTTGAAGTCCGCCAGCACAACCCCGCCGAGGCCCGCCGCGGACGCGCGCTCGAGCAGGGCCGTGGCCTCCTCAAGGTCCTCGTCCACCTGCAGGTTGATGGACAGGTAGACCCAGAGCGTGAACACCTCGTCAGACGCCGTATCGGTGTCGGTGTCGGTGTCGGTGTCGGCGTCGGTGTCGGTGTCGGTGTCGGCGTCGGTGTCGGCGCTGGGCGTCGCGGTGTCCTCGCTGGTGCAGCGGCAGGCGCCGAGCAAGAGCGGGAGGACGAGCAGCGGGAGGGGGCGCAGCCGAAACGGCGTGCGCAGGCTCACAGGCACGAGATGCCCCAGGCCAGCAGGTCCCACTGCTTGATCAGGGTGGAGAAGCCCGCGATGCTCGGATCGCCGCAGACCTCCGCGGCCCTGGCCTCGCCCTCGGACTCCTCGTCCACGTATTCGACGTGGAACACAGCCTTGTCGGCCTCGAGGAAGGGGGAGAGATCGCCGCACTCGCTCCAGGCCATGCACTCCTCGTTCAGGGCCCAGTCGAACCATGGCTCGAGCTCTGCGGCCTGGTCCACGTCGTTCTTGAGGCCCACGGACAGCCCCCGGGCGTGGGCCTCGTCGGCCAGGAAGCGGTTGTAGTCCAGCTGGTCCGGTGCGGTGAGCCCCAGGCCGTTGTCGTTGCTCCAGCCGTCCACCAGATCGGGCTCCACGCCGTCACAGCCGCGCTCCACCGCGTAGTCCATGCGGGCCTGCATGATGGCGCGCACGGTGGGATCGTTGATGTCCACCCAGTGCTCGCCGGGCCAGCCCTCGACCTCCGAGCCGATGGCGTCGTCGGGGAACTCGCCGGCGTCGTCGCGCCACTCCTCGCGGCTCCCAGCGGAGAAGTAGCAGATCACCACGCGGCCGTCGGCGTGCAGCGCCGCGATGGTGGTGTCGGGCGGCTCGTAGAGATCGACGTCGTACATGGCCACCTCGAGGCTGGTGTCGATCTCGCCCTGCAGCTGCCACTGCCAGCTGGTCTCCGGCGCGGGCTGCCAGAGCTCTATGTCGCTGTCAGCGTCCGAATCGGTGTCGGTGTCGGTGTCGGTGTCGGTGTCGGTGTCGGTGTCGGCGTCGGCGTCGGTGTCGGTGTGATTCTCGGGGTCGCAGACGCACTGGCCCTCGTCTTCGTGGGTGCCAGGGCCGCACTCGAGCTGGGAGCAGGCCTGGAGGGTGAGCGCGAGCGCAGAGATCAGCGAGAGCTTCGTGGAGGACATGTTGGATCGCTCCTGTCGAGGTGCCGGGAGAGGGAGCCCGCGGCAATGGTAGCCCCATGACAGCTCATCCGTCCAAGCCGGCGCTGGTGGTCTCCCTCGCCGCGATGTTCGGCGCCCTGACCTGCGCCCGGCGGGCCCAGGTCGACACTGCGCCGGCGGACACCGGCGGCACCGACAGCCAC
Source organism: uncultured Enterobacterales bacterium (assembly GCA_964512185.1). Classification (GTDB taxonomy): domain Bacteria; phylum Myxococcota_A; class UBA796; order UBA796; family JAFGLY01; genus CAZEJJ01. Next base: position 36,162 of record CAZEJJ010000014.1, read on the forward strand.
GCACCGCCCGACGACACCGCCACGGACACCGGGACCGACAGCAGCACCCCGGACACGCAGGCGCCCGAGCCCTGCCGCGTCATGCTCGTGGTGCGCACCCAGGAGAACCTGTCCAGCCCCGAGTCCGTGGCCTGGTTCGTTGACACGGCCGCTCAACACGGCGTGGACACCCTGCAGGTCAGCGTCAGGACGGACGAGGACGAGGGCGAGAGCGGCGGGCTCGACTCCGGCTGCGCCGTTCTACCCCAGCCAGGTGGCGCCGGTGGCCGCGGGCTTCGAGCACTCCGACGCGCTGGCGGCCGTGATCGAGGCCGCCCACGTCCAGGGGCTCGAGGTCCAGGCCTGGGTGCCCCAGTTCCACGACCGGGCCGCGGTCCAGGCCCACCCCGAGTGGCAGATGATGGCACTGGTGGACGGCAGCGTGCAGCCCTGGCGCGGCGCCGGGGGGAACACCTGGTTCGTCAACCCCCTTGACGCCGAGGCTCGGGCATACCAGCTGGCCATCGTAGAGGAGCTCCTCCAGGGCTACGACTTCGACGGGCTGCTGCTGGACTGGGTTCGCTTCGACGACTGGCCGATGGACCTGAGCGAGACCAGCCGGGCGCATCACCAGGCCCACGGCGGAGCGGAGTCGATCCACTTCGGCCCTCGCCGCCGCATCCCCACCAGCACCAGCGGCAGCGCCAACAGCGCGCCCGTCGAACCGGCCCTGCCGCACCCGCAGCCCTCGTCGATGAAGATGAGGTCTCGCTCGCCGCTGTCCACGTAGCCGTCGGGGCACTCGGACCAGCCGGACCAGTCGCATCCATCACAGGTCCGGAAGCGGTAGCCGCCGTCGGGACACTCGGCGGTCTGGCTGGCGCCCGCCTCGTCGCAGGCGCAGCCCTGGGGGCTGCCCGTGTCGGGATCGCCAGGCGGAGCCACCCGCAGGGCGTCGAACACCACCTTCCGACCAACCTGGGAGGCGTCGCGGTAGTTGTCGCCGGTGCGCACATGCAGCTCGCCAGCCTCCAGCGACAGCTCGCTGAGCAGAGCCCAGCCTCCCTGCCCCGCGGCCTGGTCCAGGTAGGCGTACTGCTGGCCCTGGTCGTCCCAGATCTTGTAGATGCTGTCGCTGGCCAGGTCGGAGACACCAGCGGGGATCCAGGCCCACAGATCCCAGTCGCCCTGCCGCGAAAAGTCGAAGCAGAAGGTGACGCCTTCGCCATAGTCGGGCTCGGGCTCGTCCACCTCCACCAGGTAGGCATGTCCGCCGTGGCCGTCGATGTCATCGAGGTCGCTGCCCCAGCTGGAGAGCACCGCGCAGTCGCCGTCCTCCTGGGCCACCACCGTGCCGTCGGCGGCCACATCGCAGCAGTCATCCTCGGGTGGGGGATCGTCATCCCCCTCCCAGGCGAAGTCCTCCAAGGCCGCCAGATCGCCGTTGAACACGTCCAAGTCGACGTTTCCGGAGATCCCCGACACCGAACCCGTGGCGCTGTACTGCCAGAAGAACCAGTCGCTCCATTGGTCGGGGATCAGCGGACAGGAGGCGTGCCAGTTGGCGGTCCACAGCGGGTAGTCGCGGAAGTCGTCGCTCCCGCTCATGCTGCTCCAGGCGCCGTAGCTTGTGTAGATGATGGGCTTGACGCCCAGCTCGCCCTCGATGACCGAGATCCATTCGCCCACCGCGTCGGTGATCTCGCTGGTGCTGTAGCCCTCGTTGCCGTAGTTCTCCACGTCCACGACCGGAGGCAGATCGCCCTCCTCCAGAGGCCCCATCTGGTCCAGCAGGTACTCGGCCTGGGTGGTCGCGTCCTGACCCACCCGGAAATACTGGTAGGTGCCGCGAACCACCCCGGCGTCCTGCGCGCTGGACCAGTTGTCCTGGTAGCGGGAGTCCGGGTAGTCCAGGCCGTCGGAGACGCGGATGAAGGCGAATTCGATGCCGCTGGCCGCCACGGTGTTCCAGGAGATGGATCCCTGGTAGTAGGAGACATCGATGCCCTCGATGGTGGCGCCGTCGGGGCACACCACACCGGGTGGAGGAGGGGCCGAGGACCGCTGCAGCGTGGACGAACCCGCGCCCATGCCGGCGTGGCCCGCAGAGACCCCCTCGCCCGTCCCCGGGGCCTCACAGCCCGCGAGACCGGATCCCAGCAACAGGGCGCCCAGGAGTGCAGGCGGGGCACGCATTCGAAAGCTCCGCGGTGGACTTCACCCGGAGCGTAGCACGGGTGGCCTGCTCCCCGCCGCGGACCCTAGCGGCGCCTGAAATAGGCGTAGCTCATGAGCAGCAGCACCGCAGCGGTGGCGCTCAGCGCGTAGGTGGGCACTCCGGGCGAGGCCCCGGTGGAGGGCACCACCATCAGGTAGACATCCAGGAAGCGGCCCACCAGCACCAGCAGCGCCACCTGCAGCAGCACGGTCGGGCTGCGCTTGGTGTGCGCGGACAGCAGCACCAGGAAGGGCAGGCCGAAGTTCAGCACCGGGTTGAGCCAAAAGAAGAAGCCCCAGCCCTGGTGCAGGCGCGTGAAGAAGTAGGGCGTCTCTTCGGGGATGTTGGCGTACCAGATGAGCATGAACTCGCAGAACCAGATGTAGGCCCAGAACATGGAGAACGCGAAGAGCAGCTTGCCCAGGTCGTGCCGCTGGCCGGCATCCAGGCTGCGGCCGCCCGGGCCGCCACCGAGGATGGCGACCACAGAGATGGCGGCGATGCCGCCCAGGAAGGTGCCCGCGAAGCCGTAGACCCCGCGCATGGTGCTGAACCACTCGGGCTCCAGGGACATGGTCCAGTCCCAGGTGGCCACCGAGATGGTCAAGGCGAACAGCAGCAGGAAGACCACGCAGCTGCGCACCAGGCTGCCATGGGTGGCCCGGGTCTCCTGGGCAGCCACGGCGCGGAAGCTGCGCCGCAGCAGCTGCACCAGCCCCAGCCAGATGGCCATGACGATGGCGGCCCGTGCCCAGAAGAAGGGGGCGTTCAGCCAGCCGGCCTTGGTCTGCAGCAGGTGGCTGTGCTCGACGACGGCGGGATCTGCCCACGGATAGAGCACCTGCAGCGCCACCACGAGGGTGACGGCGACGGGCACCAGAGGGATGGCCAGAGTCCTGGCGAGATCCATGGGCACATCGGCGAAGCTCATGAACCAGCGCCCACCGGCGGCCACGCACAGCGCCGCGAACAGGGCCGCGCCCAGCGCCAGGCTGGTGCCCAGGACGCCGGCCACCAGGATCCCCGCCCAGGCCTGGGTGGGCTGCAGCACGACGCCGCCCACCAGCACGATGGCGGCGACCGCCAGGACGACACCCAGGATCGCAGCGGAGGGCCAGGGCGCGGAGCGGATGAGGGTCGCGGACTTCACGAGCCACCTCCCGCGTCCGCTGCGGCCGCGCGGTGGGGTGCCTGCAGCAGGCGCACATGGTGGATGACCCGCCAGCGATCGTCGCGGCGGACCTGCGCGGCGTAGGAGGGCATGATCCCCTGGCCGCGCGAGATGATGTGGAAGAGCTGCCCGTCGCTCAGGTTCATGGCGTTCTCGGCGTGGAACACCGGGGGGTTGGGGAAGGGATCGATGATCGCTCCGTCACCCTCGCCTGTGGGTCCGTGGCAGATCTGGCAGTAGGTCTCGTAGGCCTGCAGGCCGCGGGCCAGGTTGGCCTCGCTGGCCGGGAGCGGGTTGCTGAGCTCAGCCGCGGCGCGGGCGGCCTCCTCTTCGCCCTCGCCGTAACGAAAAGGCACGAAGTCCACCGGGATGGTGCCCGCTGGAGCGGCGATCATGGCCTGCCCTTGGGGCGTCAACGGATGGGTGTCGTAGGCGTCGACGGGGACCGAGTCCACCATGCCGGGCAGCACGATGAAGCCGGGCCGGTCTCCGTTGGCCCCGCAGGCCGCCAGCATGACGGCGAGGCAGGAGCCCGCGAGCAGCTCGAAGCGAAGGGATCCCATCACTCCACCCTCCAGGATTCGATGATCTCCACCGGTGCCAACTCCTCGCACATCGCCACGAAGCTCTCCCGTGAGAAGCTGGCGTCGGTCTCCGCCACCAGCACCACGAAGCGGTCGTCGTTGACCCGCAGGTGCGGCTGCAGCCGGGGAGTGCCCGAGGCGAAGCGCGGCAGCAGCCCCGCGCGACCCAGCAGCAAGAAGAACGTGGCGAAGGCCGCGAACAGGATGGTGAGCTCGAAGGCGACGGGTACCAGCGCGGGCAGCGCCAGATCCGACTTGCCGCCGATGTTCAGGGGCCAGGCCGTGGTGTGGGTCCAGATCTGCAGCACGAAGGCCGTGGTGCAGCCCAGCGCGCCACCCACGAAGGTGCCCCAGGGGATGCGCGACTCGGAGACCCCCATGGCCTCCATCAGGCCATGCACCGGGAAGGGCGAGTGCACGTTGGCGATGTCGTAGCCGGCACCCCGCAGGCCGCGGACGGCCGAGAGCACCTCTTCGGGGCCCGTGAAGACCACCGCGTGGAAGCGGCGACGGTGGGCCTCGGAGGAGATCCCCGCCGGACGGGTGAGGGAGAGCCTAGGCATGGTGGGCCTCCTCCTTCTGCTCCGCCAATGTGTGCTTCACCTCGTGGATGGCGATCACGGGTGCGAGCCGCACGAACAGCAGGTAGCCCGTGAAGAACAGCCCGAAGCTGCCCAGCAGGATCCCCACCTCCACCAGGCTGGGGGCGTACATGCTCCAGGACGAGGGCAGATAGTCGCGGTGCAGCGAGGTGACCACGATGTTGAAGCGCTCGAACCACATGCCCACGTTCACCAGCAGCGAGGCCACGAAGAGCAGGGGCACGTGCCTGCGCAGCTTCTTGAACCAGAACAGCTGCGGCACGAACACATTGCAGCTGAACATCACCCAGTAGGCCCAGGCGTAGGGTCCGAAGGCCCGGTTGAAGAAGGTGAAGCGCTCGTAGACGTTGCCGCTGTACCAGGCCATGAACAGCTCGGTGGTGTAGGCCAGGCCCACGATCATGCCCGTGGTGAGCAGGATCTTCGCCATGTTGTCCAGGTGGCGCAGCGTGATGTAGGCCTGGAGATTCAGCACCTTGCGGGTGATGATCAGCAGGGTCATCACCATGGCGAAGCCGCTGAAGATGGCCCCGGTGACGAAGTAGGGCGGGAAGATGGTGGTGTGCCAGCCCGGGATCACCGAGGTGGCGAAGTCGAAGGACACCACCGTGTGCACGCTCAGCACCAGGGGCGTGGCCAGCCCGGCCAGCAGCAGGCAGGTGATGTCGTAGCGCTTCCAGCTGAACACCGAGCCGGTCCAGCCCAGGCTCAGGAACGAGTACAGCCGCCTGCGCCAGCCCGCGGCCCGGTCGCGCATGGTGGCGAAGTCCGGGATCAACCCCACGTACCAGAACAGCAACGACACGATCAGGTAGGTGGAGATGGCGAAGATGTCCCACAGCAGCGGGGAGCGGAAGTTGACCCACAGGGTCCCGCGCGTGTTGGGGTAGGGGAACATCCAGAACATCAGCCACGGGCGACCCATGTGGATGATGGGGAAGATGCCGGCACAGCAGACCGCGAAGATGGTCATGGCCTCGGCCGCGCGGGCGATGGAGGTGCGCCAGCGCTGCCGGAACAGCAGCAGCACCGCCGAGATCAGGGTGCCCGCGTGGCCGATACCGACCCAGAAGACAAAATTGGTGATGGCGAAGCCCCAGCCCACGGTGCGGTTCAGGCCCCACACCCCGATGCCGGTGAGGATGGTGTAGGCCACCAGGCCCACGCCGAGAGTCAGGATGCTGCCCGCTATGCAGAAGGCGATCCACCAGGCCCCGGCCGGCTTCCGCTCGAGGGGCGCGGCGATCTCGCGCGTGACCTGCTCGTAGCCGGGATCACCCGTGACGAGCTGCTCGGCGCCGATTGCTGTCGCGGTCATGAGTGATCTCCATGCGCGGGTGGGTGGTCTCCATGCGCGGAGTCAGCGCCGTCACGCCGCACGCGTGCCAGGTAGGTGACCGAGGGGTCCACCCCGGTCTCTGCGAGCACGCGGAAGGCTCTCGGGTCGTGCTTGTGCGCGGCCACGACGCCCTCGGGATCGCTGCCGTCGCCGAAGCTGATGGCGCGCGCGGGGCAGCTCTGCTGGCAGGCGGTCTGCACCTCGTAGGCAGCTCGCCCTTCCCTGCGCGCCTCGATGCGCGCCGCCTGGATGCGCTGCACGCAGAAGCTGCACTTCTCCATCACGCCGCGCTCGCGGACCACCACGTCGGGGTTGAGCACCATGCGCTCCAGGGGGTCGCCCATGTCGTGGTCGAACCAGTTGAAGCGGCGCATCTTGTAGGGGCAGTTGTTGGCGCAGTAGCGCGTGCCCACGCAGCGGTTGTAGACCTGCTGGCTCAGGCCGTCCTTGCTGTGCACCGTGGCGGCGACAGGACAGACGGTCTCGCAGGAGGCGTTGGCGCACTGCGCGCAGAGCATGGGCTCGAAGAGCACCTGGGGATCTTCGGCGTCGCCCATGAAGTAGCGGTCGATGCGCAGCCAGTACATGTCGCGGTGCTTGGCGATCTCTTCAGGCCCCACCACCGGGAGGTTGTTCTCGGCCTGGCAGGCCACCACGCAGGCGCTGCAGCCGGTGCAGGCGTCCAGGTCGATGACCATCTCCCAGCGCTGGCCTTCTTCGTCGCGGTCGGTCCACAGGCTCCGGTGCGGGCCATGGTGCTCCACGTGGGGCGCCTGGTCGGCGTGGACCACCTGGTGCACCACCGGCCGGCCCTCGGCGCTGGGGTGGGTCTGGAGCAGGGGCAGCTCTCGCTGCTCGGCTGTGACGCTCACCGCAGCGGCGAGCCCACGGGCGCTCAGCTGGCCGCCGGTGAAGCTGGCCAGGCCGTAGGCGTTCAGCGAGGCGTCGCCCCCGTCGCCGTCGCTGCGGCCGTAGCCCACGGGCACCGCCAGCACCTGGCTGTGCTGGCCGGGCATGATCCGCGTCGCCATGGCGATCCGGTGGCCACCGGCCTCGATGGAGAGCACGTCTCCGTCATCCACACCCAGGGCTCTTGCCCGGGCGGGGCTCACGCGCACACAGGGCTCCCAGGACACGCGGGTCAGCGGATCGGGCAGCTCGCGCAGCCAGGGCACGAAGGCTCGCCGGCCGTCGCCCACGCCCACCTCCTGTACGAGGTCGATCTCGAGGGCGTCGCCTCCCGAAGGCGCCGCGCCGGGAGCGGCCAGCACCGCGAGGACCTCCCGGTAGGGATCCGGAGCGGGCTCTTCTTCCGCCGGCTCAGGCGCTTCTTCCACCGGCTCGACGGGGGCCTCGGGCTCGACGACCGGGGGCTCGACCACCGCCACCTTGGGGGGAACAGGCAGCACGCCGGCGGACACCGACTCCACCCACTGGGCCTCGAAGCCACCGACGAAGGGAGCTGCGGCCAGCTGCGTCCGCCAGCGGTCCATCAGCAGGGCTCGGTGGTCGGTCTGCTGGGCCCCCGACCAGCGCAGCAGGCTCTCGATGGGGTCGCGGGTGTCGAACAGGGGCCGGATGGCTGGCTGGGCCAGGGTGATCACGGTCTCGCGGGGCTGGAAGTCGCCCCAGCACTCCAGGCCGTGGTGGGCCGCAGCCACCACCGTGCTGGCCCGCGCGGTGGCGGTGGCGCGGTGATCCAGGGTGACCACCAGGGGGATCGTGGAGAGCTTGCCGGACAGGGTGGCGCCCGTGGGCAGCTGCTCCACCGGGTCGAGCCCCAGCACGATGAGGGCGCCCACCTGGCCCGCCTCGATGGCGGCGAGCAGCGCTTCGAGGGCCTCGTCGCGGCCCGCGGCCACCAGGGAGGGCTGCTCCAGGTGGAGGCTGTGCCCCTCGTTGCCCAGCAGGCGGTTGCACAGGGCCACCGCCAGCTGCTCGGTGAGGTCGTTGGAGCCGCTGGTGATCAAGCTGTGTCCGGGGTGCTTCAGCAGGGACGCGCCCAGGGTCTCCAGCCGCGCCGCGAGCGCCGCGGGGGGAGCCACGGCGCCCAGGGTCGCGCGAGCCTGGCGGGCCAGCTCGCTGTTGACCCCGACAGCCACCCTGTTCAGCAGCCACAGCGCGGCAGCGCGCCGCTCGCCCGCGGTGGCCTGCCAGCGCTGGTCAGCGCCCGCACCGGTGTTGGACAGGCTGCCCTCCAGCTGCACGTGGTGGAAGGGCGCGCCGCCAGCCCGACGGCGGGCGGCGTAGCTGCGGGTGTGGGCGACGGGCTCGCTGCCGGTGGTCAGCAGATCGGAGCCCAGCACCACCAGCAGGTCTGCGGCACCGATCTCCAGCGCCGGCTCCACGGCCTGCCCATCGAGCAGCTCGTAGGCCCGCAGGCGCGCCGAGGCCCGCTCCGGACCCGGGTCGTACTGGACGTGCAAGCCGCCCAGGGGAGCCAGCAAGTCGTCGATCACCGCGCGCGCGGTGGGGCTCACTGCGGTGGGGGAGAGCAGGTAGATGGCCTGGCCGGCGGAGCGAGCTGCGGCCAGCCCGGCGGTCACCCTGCCGTCCACGGCAGACCAGGTGGACCCGGCGCCATCCACGGTGGGCTCACGCAGCCGGCCCGCGTCATAGAGCGCGCGCAGATCCGCCTGACCCTGGGCACAGAGCCCGCCACCAGACAGGGGATGATCCGGGTTGCCCTCCAGCTTCACCGGGCGACCGTCCCGCACCGTCACCAGCAGGCCGCAGGCCGCCGGACAGGCGCTGCAGGTGCTGGCGTAGTGTGCGGCGACACCCGGGGTCACGTCTTCGGGGGCCACCAGGTAGGGGATGGCGTCGCTCACGGGCAGCCGTTCACAGGCGGCCAGCGCCGCAGACGCCAGCCCACCGAGACCCAGGATCTTGAGGAAGTCACGCCGCTGGAGCGCGGAGGCGTTCTCCTGGCCGCTGGGCTGGCTGTTTCCAGCCGCCTCGGCCGAGGTGCCCGCGAGCTCGTCGAGGTCCACCCAGGGCAGATCTTCGCGCCTGTTTGCCGTCATGTTGCCCTCTCGAATTCTCAGTGGTGACAGTTGGCGCAGTCCACCAACCGGCTGGCGCGTCCCACGAAGAGGGGATCCGCGTCCTCCTGGGCCTGGTCGTCCAGGCGGTGGCAGTCCAGGCACCAGCCCATGGTCAAGGGCGCCCACTGCTGCACGGTGCCCATGGACTCCACGGGGCCGTGGCACTCCTGGCACTCCAGGGCGGCGCTCACGTGGATGCTGTGGTCAAAGTAGACGTGATCGGGCACCCTGTGCACCCGCAGCCAGGCGATGGCCTCGCCGCTGTCGAGGGCCTGCTTCACCTTCAGCACTTCCTCGTGCTCCACCGACACCTCGCCGTGGCAGTTCATGCAGATGCTGGCGGGCGGGATGCCCGCGTAGCGGCCGCGCTCCCCGCCGAAGTGGCAGTAGAGGCAGGGGATCTGGTTCACACCCGCGTGCACGGCGTGGGAGTAGGCGATGGGCTGCGGTGGAGCGTAGCCCTGGTTGGTGGGCTCGCAGGCCGCCAGCGCCACCAGCGCGACGAGCGCCAGAACCAGGCGCGACCCGAGCGTCCGATGGTGGATCAGCATGGCTTCTCAGCTCCCTTGCGGGCGTAGAACCACCAGTTGACGACCAGGCAGGTGAGGTAGTACCCGGCGAAGCCGTACAGGGCGTACTGGGGTGTGCCTGCCTTGATCTGCGTCGCGAAGATCTTGGGGATCAGGTAGGCGCCGTAGGCGGCGATGGCTGAGGTCCAGCCGAGCACGGGCCCGCGCTGGTCCTTGTCGAAGATCACGCCGATCATCCTGAAGGTGCTGCCGTTGCCGATGCCGGTGGTGGCGAACAGCACGATGAAGACCAGCAGGAAGGGCACGAAGTACCGCGTGGGATCCGGAGACTCCATGGCCAGGGCCACCAGGTAGCCGGCCCCGACGGTGGAGAAGATCATGATGACGGTGTCCCAGTGGGTCACCCGGGCGCCGCCCAGCTTGTCCGAGAGCCAGCCACCCAGAGGGCGGATCAAGGCGCCCACGCCGGCGCCGATCCAGATGAAGGCCGCCGAGCTCAGGCCGGTGGGATCCCCGGCGTGCTCGCCCACCCTGATCACCCCGAACACATCGTCGATGAGCTTGGGAAAGGCGTTGGCGTAGCCGATGAACGAGCCGAAGGTCATGACGTAGAGGTAGGTCATGACCCAGTTGTGCTTGGACGAGAAGATGCCGAACTGGGCCTGCAGCGGCTCCTGGATGGCCTTGGGCGTCAAGAAGCGCATGCCCGCCAGCGTCACCGCCACGGCCACCACCACCACGATGAAGGTCTTGGCCAGCACCGGGAAGCCGCCCCAGGGCAGGATGAGCAGCGCGATGCCCGCGACCGCCCCCACGAAGCCCAGCACCGTGAGCCACAGGTACTTGCCCACGGCCACGGGGGTGGAGCCCACCTTGTGGAAGGGCAGGTTGTTCATCAACAGGAAGGCCAGCACCACGAAGGTGGCCAGGATGGGCACCCACACCAGGCCCGCGTTCTGCACCCACATCTGGGTGGTGGCCCCGTCCTCTACGTACTCGTAGGGATCGCCACCCAGCCCGCCGAACAGGCCGAAGGTGATGACCCACGGGATCAGGAACTGCATCACGCTGACGCCCAGGTTGCCCAGGCCCGCGTTCAATCCGAGCGCGAGCCCCTGCATCTTCTTGGGAAAGAAGAAGCTGATGTTGGACATGGACGAGGCGAAGGCGCCGCCGCCCACACCCGACAGGGCCGCCAGGATGACGAACATGTGGAAGGGCGTGTCGGGGTTCTGCAGCGCGATGCCCGCACCCAGCGCGGGCAGCATCAGCAGCACGCTGGTCATGAACTTGACGTTGCGGCCGCCGCAGATGGCGATCATGAACGAGTTGGGGATGCGCAGCGTGGCGCCCGCCAGGCCGGCCACCGCCGGCAGGGTGAACATCAGCGCGCGGTAGCCGGTCTCGTCGTAGGACTGGCCATCGTTCATGAAGGTGAAGTCGAACAGCGCGCCGTCGGTGGCGAAGTGCAGCTGCTGGATGTACTTCGCCACCATGCCCCAGTAGATCCAGACCGCGAAGGCCAGCAGCAGGTTGGGGATGGAGATCCACAGGTTGCGGTTGGCGATCTTCTTGCCGGTGGACCGCCAGAAGCCTTCGTCTTCCGGCTCCCAGCGGGCGAGCCCGCCCTTGGCTTTGGCGTCGCTCATGAGGCAGCCTCCCGGGGAACGGGCAGGCCGTTCTCGATGCGCTGGGCGAGCTCAGGGGACCGCGCCTTGTTCATGCGGCTGATCACCAGCTGCATCCACACCAGGCAGCCCGCCGCCAGCAGGAAGAAGAACATCCAGCAGGTGGTCCAGATGCCCGACCCCTGCAGCATGTAGCCGAACAGGATCGGACAGAAGAAGCCACCCAGGCCCCCGAGCACCCCTACGATTCCGCCCACCACGCCCACGTCCTTGGGGAAGTAGTCGGGGATGAACTTGTAGACACCGGCCTTGCCGATGCCCATCAGGATGCCCACGATGAACACGATGGCCGTGAACACCCACATGTTGGCCTGGAAGTAGATGTGGGTCACGCCGCGGGCCAGCAGCTGCTTCTTGGTGACCGTGTCGCCCACGTCCACCGCGGGCTCCTGCCAGAACTCGCCCGTGGGCCAGATCACGGTGCCCTCGGTGTCCACCTCGGCGGGGGGCTTGACGCTGAGCGGGTAGGCCCGCTCGCCCACCGTGACGGCGGACTCCGAGACATCGGTCACGGTGCCGCCAGCGGCGGACATCACGCCCTGGCCGGGCGCGAACACGTCCATCCTGGGCACCACCAGCAGCAGGCAGGCCACCGCGCAGCCGCCCAGCACCCACTGCATCACGCGGCGGGCGCCCAGCTTGTCGGACATCCAGCCGCCCAGGGCCCGGATGACCCCCGAGGGCAGGGTGAAGATGGAGGCCAGCAGGCCGGCCGTGGCCACCGGCACTACGTAGACGTTGACGTAGTAGGGGATCAGCCACTGGGCCAGGGCCACGAAGCCGCCGAACACCAGGAAGTAGTAGAGCCCGAAGCGCCACACCTGCAGCTTCTTGAGGGGCGCCAGGCGCTCGCGCAGGGTCATGGCGTGGCCGTGATCTACCTTCTTGCTGTAGGTGAACAGCCAGAAGATGACGGTCATGACCACCAGGGCTACGGCGTAGATGCGCGGCAGGTTGCGCCAGCCGTCCAGGTTGGCGCCCTGGGCCGTGAGCACACCCAGCAGCACGGGAGCGCCCATGCTGGTGACGGCTGCGCCTGCGTTGCCCGCGCCGAAGATGCCCAGCGCGGTGCCCTGCTGGTGCCGCGGGAACCACACCGACGAGTAGGCGATGCCCACCGCGAACGAGGTGCCCGCCAGGCCGAAGCCCAGCCCGGCCACGAAGAAGGTCCAGAAGCTGTCGGCGAAGCTGGCCAGAAACACAGCCACCGCCGAGACCAGCATGACCAGCACGTAGATGATGCGCCCGCCGTGCTGGTCGGTCAGCACCCCCACGGGCAGCCGGAACAGGGCCCCGGTGAGCACCGGGATGCCGATGAGCCAGCCCATCTCGGCCTTGTCGAAGTCGTAGACGCCGTTGTCCACCAGGAAGGTGATCAGCACGCCGTTCATCATCCACACGGCGAAGCACACCGTGAACGCCAGCGTGTTCATGGAGAGCACGCTGATGCGTTTGCCCCTCTCGGTCATGATCTATGCCCTCCCGCTCTTGCGCGCGCGGTTCCAGATCACCAGCTGCACAGGCCGCCACAGGTAGGGCACCGGCGCCACCAGGATGTGCACCAGGCGCGTGAAGCTGAACAGGCTGAACAGCGTGAACGCTCCGATGATGTGCAGCCTGGGGATCAGCGGCAGCTCGGCCACGCGCTGGATGTCCGGCGACAGCTGCAGGATGGACCAGAGGTAGGGCACCGCTGTGTGCACGTACCAGGAGCTGCCCCAACGATAGTCCAGGGCGATCCAGAGCCCGGTGATCACCTGGAAGAGCAGGCAGACGTACACCAGGATGTCCAGCACCGTGGTGTTGGCGCGCAGCCGGCTGCTGTCGGCGCGGCGGAAGATGAGCCCCGCCAGCCCCACCAGGGCCAGCAGCGCGGCCGCCAGCGCGGCGCTCTCCAGCACCAACAGTCGCCAGGGCACGCCGTTCCACAGGGTGACCCCGCTCGGGATCAAGAAGCCCACCACGTGCCCGAAGAACAGGAAGATGATGCCGAGGTGGAAGGGCACCGAGCCCCAGAAGAGCCGGCGCGACTCCAGGAACTGGGAGGACAGGCTGGAGAAGGTGAAGGGATCGCGCAGGTAGCGGCGGATGGACACACCCACCAGCAGCACCACGGCGACGTAGGGCAGGGCACCGAAGAGCAGGATGTCAAGCATGAAAGGGCTCCTCGTGGGGCAGCGCTTCCGCGGTCGGAGCGGCGCGCTCGGTCAGCCGGGCTTCAGCGGTCAGGTAGGGGCCCAGCACCCGCAGCAGCTCGGCCCAGGGTCCCTTGGACCTGGACAGCTCCTTGTTGACCTTCTCGAGGCCAGGCAGCAGCAGCTGCTCCAGCAGCAGGCGGCGATCCTCTTCCTCGTCCAAGCGGACCAGGAGCCGCATGAGGGTGGGCAGGAAGTCGGACAGCTCGTTGCCCTTGTCCACGCCAGCCTTGCGGAGCTCGAAGACCAGGTTGGCCAGCAGCTCTCCGCGCGCGTAGTCCTCGCCGAAGAGGTGGTAGCCCAGGTGCAGCGAGCTCACGGGGGTGAGGTCGAAGAGCAGGGTGTAGGCCTCCTCGGCCCGGCCCTGCGTGACGGAGTCGAGCCAGGCGGCCAGCTCGCCGATGGCAGCGGCCAGCTCCGGGTGCTCCCCCGCCAGCCGCTCGGACAGGCTCGCCGCCAGGCTGGCGGTGGAGGGATCCGGGTACTCGAGCAGGCGCGAGAGGGTGTCGATGGTGCGCGCCATGTCAGGCCCCCCGCTCGGGACGCTTGCGGGAGCCCAGGCCCATGATGCCCTTGTGTACGCCCGGATCCTCCATCATCTCGATGGCCTGCTCGCGGTGCATGGGCGGGATGACGAAGCGATCGTCGAAGGGCGCCAGCGAGGTCAGGTGGTAGATGGCGGCGGCCTCTTCCAGCGAGCTTTCGGCGGCGGCCAGAGTCTGCCTGACCTCATCTTCGTCCAGGTCTCCCACGGTCTCCATGCGCCGGTACAGCCGGATGGCCAGCTGCTTGCGCAGCGCCTGGCGCACCAGGCCCTCGTCGCCCGCGCTGAACAGCTCGGCCATGTACTTGAGCGGCAGGCGGTAGTTGTCGATGGAGCCCAGGAAGTCGTCGATGGAGGTGTCGTACTGGCCGGTCTCCACCCTGGCCATCACCGGCAGCAGGGGGGGCACGTAGAAGAGCATGGGCAGGGTGCGGTGCTCGGCGTGCAGCGGCAGCGCCAGGCCCCACTCGATGACGAACTTGTAGGTGGGCGAGCTCTGCGCCGAGGTGATCACATCCGGCGCGATGCCGTTGGCCAGCGCGGCGGCCTGCACCACCGGGTCGTGGGGGTCGAGGATCAGCTCGCGCTGCAGGCGCACGATGTCCTTGGCGTCCGCGGCCGCCACCTCTTCGATGCGATCGGCGTCGTACAGCAGCACGCCCAGGTAGCGGATGCGCCCCACGCAGGAGTGGTGGCAGGCCGGGGGCTCGCCGATCTCCAGCCGCGGGTAGCACAGGATGCACTTCTCGCTCTTGCCCGTGGACCAGTTGAAGTAGGACTTCTTGTAGGGGCAGGCCGACACGCAGAAGCGCCAGGCGCGGCAGTTGTCCTGGTTGAGCAGCACCAGGCCGTCCTCGCCGCGCTTGTAGAGCGCTCCCGAGGGACAGGAGGCCACGCAGGCGGGGTTGAGGCAGTGGTTGCAGATGCGCGGCAGGTAGAAGAAGACCAGCCGCTCCACGTCGAAGAGGGCCTCGCGCTCCTCGGGACTCAGGGCGGCGAGGTTGGGATCATTGCTCGCGTAGACCGGCGAGCCGCCCAGGTCGTCGTCCCAGTTGGGGCCGGCCTCGATGTCCATCGGCTCACCCGTGATCATGGACACGGGCCGGGCCGTGGGCTGATCGGAGCCTTCGGGGGCGTCGAAGAGGTCCTGGTACTTGTAGGTGAAGGGCTCGTAGTAGTCGTCGATGGTGGGCAGGTTGGGGTTGTGGAAGACCGTGATGGCCCCCCTCACCTTGCCCACAGCGCGCGGCTCCACGGCGCCGTTGGCCTTCCTCTCGAAGCCACCCTTGTACTTGTCCTGGTCCTCCCAGGCCGTGGGGTAGCCCGTGCCGGGCTTGGTCTCGACGTTGTTCCACCAGATGTACTCGGCACCGCGGCGGTCGGTCCAGACGTTCTTGCAGGCGATGCTGCAGGTGTGACAGCCGAGGCACTTGTCGAGATGGAAGACCATCGAAACCTGTGCGCGTACGTCCATGATGGCTCCCTTGATCTAGATCTGGACTTCTGTGAGCTTGCGGACGCGCACGGATGTGTCGCGGTTCACGCCCGTCGGGCCCCAGTAGTTGAAGTGGTAGGTGAACTGGGCGTAGCCACCAACCATGAGCACCGGCTTGAGCCGCACGCGGGTGAGGCTGTTGTGGCCGCCAGCCCGGCGCTTGCCGCGCAGCGGCGACAGGGGCACGCTGATGGTCCGCTCAGGGGAGTGGTAGTAGATGCAGATGCCGCGGGGGAGGCGGGCGCTCACCACGGCCCGGGTACAGACCACGCCGTGGTCGTTGTGCACCTCCACCCAGTCGTTGTCCACGATGCCGATGTCCTCGGCGTCCTTGTCGTTCATCCACAGAGGCTCGGTGCCGCGGCTCAGGGTGAGCATGCGGTGGGTGTCGCCGTAGGTGGAGTGGATGTGCCACTTGCCGTGGGGCGTCAGGTAGTTGAGCATCAGCCCGTCGTCGATGCTCTGCCGCAGGTCGCCGAACTGGGCGGGCAGCGGCGTGGGCTTGTAGGTGGGCAGCTGCTCCCCGAAGTCGATGTAGCCGGGGTGGTCCAGGTAGAAGTGCTGCCGTCCGGTGAGGGTGCGCCAGGGCACCTTCCGCTCCACCTGCAGGGTGAAGGCCGAGTAGGAGCGCCCATCGTTGATGATGCCTGACCACACCGGGCTCGTGTTGATGCGCCGCGGCTGGGCCTGGATGGTCTTGTAGTCGGTGCGGGTGCTGCGGGCGTCCTCGGCCAGGTCCACCAGCGAGAGGCCCGTCCGCTTCTCGAGGAATTGGAAGCCCTTGTAGGCCACGTTGCCGTTGGTCTCGGGCGCCAGGTGCATGATGACGTCGGCGGCCGACTCCACCTCGGCGATGTCGGTGTAGATCTCACCGTCGATGGTCTTGGTGGGCAGCAGCTCCGCCAGCTCGTCGTACTCCTGCTGCA
This sequence comes from uncultured Enterobacterales bacterium, assembly GCA_964512185.1. Taxonomy (GTDB): domain Bacteria; phylum Myxococcota_A; class UBA796; order UBA796; family JAFGLY01; genus CAZEJJ01. The sequence goes on from CAZEJJ010000014.1 coordinate 52,480, forward strand.
CATCCAGCTTGACGCCGTGGGCGCCGATGCCGTCGCGCATCTTGCGACCCAGGGTGGTGTACTGCTGGTGCAGATCAGCGTACTCGCGCGAGACGATGCTCATGCCGGGCATGGTCTTTCCCGGGATGGCCTCGCACTCGCCCTTGCGCCACTGTTTGATGTCCTTCTGGGCGATCTCGGCGGGGGAATCGTGGCCCAGCGCGGTCAACACCAGGTCCTCCACCGGCTCGGGGAAGTGCCGCTGGGCCAGCCTGGCAGTCTTCTCGGCCAGGCCCTTGAACAGGTCCCAGTCCGAGCGCGACTCCCAGGCGGGCGGGGTGGCCTTGGACAGCGGGTGGATGAAGGTGTGCATGTCCGTGGTGTTCAGATCCGCCTTCTCGTAGAAGGTGGCCGCCGGCAGCACGATGTCCGAGTAGAGCGCGGAGGTGTCCATCCGGAAGTTGAGGTCCACCACCAGGTCGAGCTTGCCCACCGGGGCCTCGCGCCACTTGACGCTGTCGATCTTGCCCTCGGCCCGCTCTTCCGCGATGTAGTTGTTGTGCGTGCCCAGGTAGTGGTGCAGGAAATACTCGTGGCCCTTGGCGCTGGACATCAGGGCGTTGCCCCGCCAGATGTACCAGACCCGCGGCCAGTTCTCCTCGGCGTCGGGGTCGCGCACCGCGAACTCGAGATCGTCGGACTTGAGCCGATCGATGACGTGGGAGAAGACCTCCTGATCCGTCGTCGCGCCCGCGGCGCGGGCCTTCTGCATCACCACCAGGCTGCTCTCGTTGAACTGGGGGTAGAAGGGCAGCCAGCCGTTCTCCACCGCCTTGACCTGCAGATCCATGGTGTGGCCCTGGGCCAGCGAGGCGTGGCCAGGCACCGGGTGGTACTCGGTGAACTCGGCCTCGTAGCGCCACTGATCGCTGTGCACGTAGTGCCACGACGGCGCGTTCTGCAGCCGGGGGGGGCCCTTCCAGTCCTTGCCGAAGGCGATGAAGGACCAGGGCGCCACGGTGGCCAGCTTCTCCTGGCCCACGTAGTGGTTGAGCCCGCCGCCGTTCTTGCCCACACAGCCGGTGAGCATCAGGGCCACGATGCCGGCCCGGTACATCAGGTTGTTGTGGTACCAGTGGTTGATGCCGGCACCGATGATGATGCAGCACTTGCCGTCGGTGGCGTGGGCGGTCTTGGCCCACTCGCGGGCGAAGGCGATGACTGTCTTGCGGTCCACGCCGGTCCAGCGCTCCTGCCAGGCGGGCGTGTAGGACTGGCTGGCGTCGTCGTAGTCGCTGGCCACCTCGCCGCCCAGGCCGCGATCGATGCCGTAGCGGGCTATGAGCAGGTCGAAGGCGGTGGCCACCAGGACCTCGCTGCCGTCGGCCTTCTTCAAGCGTCGGACGGGCACGCCGCGCAGACAGACGCGATCGTCGTCGTACTCCTCCAGCTCCACCTGCACGACCTCGTGCTGGCCGTGGATGAGCGACAGCGCCGGGGAGATGGGCTCACCGCTGCGGGCGTCCTCGAGCTTGAGGTTCCACTTGCCCTGCTCCTGCTGCCAGCGATGGCCCATGGTGCCGCCGGGCATGCGCAGCTCGTCGCTGCCGCGGTCCACCACCAGGAACTTCCAGTCCGGGTTCTCCTCGTCGGCGTAGGCGGCCATGTCGCCGGCCCGCAGCAGGCGACCCGCGCGGTGCCCCTTGGGGCTGGGATCCAGCTCCACCAGGAAGGCCGCGTCGGTGTACTGCCGGATGTAGTCGGAGAAGACCGAGGACTCCGTGTCCTCGTAGAACTCCTTGAGGATCACGTGGGAGACGGCCATCCAGAAGGCGCCGTCCTGGCCGGCGTTGATGGAGATCCACTGGTCGGAGAACTTGCAGACCTGCGAGAAGTCCGGCGACATGACCACCAGCTTGGTGCCGTTGTGCCGCGACTCGGACAGGTAGTGGCAGTCCGGGGTCCGGGTCATGTTCGGGTTGGACCCCATGATGGCGATCATCTTGGAGTGGTACCAGTCGGCGGACTCGGCCACGTCGGTCTGCTCGCCCCAGATCTCCGGGGATGCAGGTGGCAGATCGCAGTACCAGTCGTAGAAGCTCAGGTTGATCCCGCCCATCAGCTGCAGGTAGCGAGCGCCCGAGGCGTAGCTCAGGTGGGACATGGCCGGGATGGGCGAGAAGCCGATGACGCGATCCGGACCGTACTTGCGGATGGTGTTGACCGTGGCCGCCGCGCAGATCTCGTTGGCCTCGTCGTGCGACGCCCTGCGGAAGCCGCCCTTGCCCCGGGCGCGCTGGAAGCGGCTGCGCTTCTCCGGGTCGGCCATGATGCTGGCCCAGGCCTCCACCGGGTCGTCGTGCTGGGCGCGGGCCTCGCGCCAGAGGTCCAGCAGGGCCCCGCGCACGTAGGGGTACTTCACGCGCAGGGGGCTGTAGAGGTACCAGGAGTAGGAGATGCCGCGCTGGCAGCCGCGGGGTTCGTAGGGCGGCAGCTTGCGGTCGAGCAGGGGGTAGTCGATGGCCTGCATCTCCCAGGTGACGATCCCCTCCTTGACGTGGATGTTCCACGAGCAGCCGCCGGTGCAGTTCACGCCGTGGGTGCTGCGCACCACCTTGTCGTGCTGCCAGCGGTTCCGGTAGAACTCCTCCCAAGCGCGGGTCTTGGGGCTCACCAGGTCCTTGATCCACTTCATGACTTCATCTCCCTCGACTTGACCAGCGGTACGCGCACACCCAGCAGGCGCCTGCGCCAGCCGGCGTTCAGCCCCACGAGCGAGGCGATCATCCCCAGCAGCCCGAACAGGGCCAGGCTGAGCGCGCTGCTGGGGGCAGCCACCGAGCGGTTCGCCTGGTCCAGGTAGGAGCGCAGGGCGAAGTTCTCGGCCTTGTCCAGCGGGTGATCCGCGAAGACCTTGTTCATCACCTCGAAGGCGGGGTTCTTCAGGGCCGCGTTGAGCCCCTCGTCGCCCAGCCGCGCGAAGACGTTGGTGAGGTCCTTGGAGAGGGTCCCTCCGGCCACCACGCCGCTGGCCCCCTGGACCGCGTGGCAGCTGATGCAGGCGGGAGCCCCCGACTTGATGGGCACCGTGCCCACGAACAGCTCGCCGCCGAGCCTGATGTCGTCTTCGGTAGCCTCCGCTACCGGGACGAAGCTGCCCACCAGGTTGCAGTCGGCGCCCTCCGCGGAGCAGCGCTCGATCAGGTCCACCAGGCCTTCCACCTGCTCGTCGTCGAGCGCCAGGTCGGGCATGCGCACCCCGTCGAACTCAGCGACGAGATCGCGGGCGTCCGGGTCCGAGTCGAGCATCTTGCTGGGCACGGCGATGAGCCGCACCAGCCAGGCGCGATCTCGGCGCTCATGGGCGTCCTTGAGGTCCGGACCGGTGCGGACGCCCTTGCCCACGGTGTGACAGGAGGCGCACTTGTCGGCGAACAGCTCCTCCATGGGGTCCTGCGGGCGCTCCTCGGCGGTGCCTTGCTCGGCGAGCTCAGCGGGTGCTTCCGCTTCTGCTGTGACCTCGACGGTGGGGGCCCCGGCCGCTCCATGCGGCTCATCCTGAGCCCAGGCCACGACCGGTAGCGACAGGCCCAGCAGCAACATCGGTCGAACAGCGTGCATTCGTCCCTCCATGAGGGCGGGTTTCATCGAGCGGCAGTGCCGTCGGGAGGCATCTGCTGGTTTACAAAAAGGATATAGGAATCTTGAATCCGGTTTAATCGTCTCGGCATCCGGGCACAAGAAAAAAACCTCTCCTCTGGCCGCCCTGTGTGGGGTCTCACAAGGCAGCCCGACGGAGACCCGCCGAGGCACTCCAGGCGCGGGGCAGATCAGCCCGCGAGGTCTCGCTGACGCCGGGACCGGGCGACCCCCCGGAGCGTCGAGCCCGGGCGACCCCGCGAGGCATGGTCCACAGCGCCAGGGAGGATGAGCACAGGGCCAACAGCGCGCCGCGCCGCCCGGCGGATCCGCACCCACAGGTCCGCGGCGGTCCGGAGGAGCCCGCGCCCAGGCCCAGGTTGCTAGCTTCGGGTCTAGCGGGTTCTCTGCACAAGGAGCCAGGTCCCGAGGCCCCGACGATCAGTGCTGGCCACGGCCTCGCAGCCCCTTGCGATCGCAGGGTCCGCGCCGCCGATGCCAAACGGGCTGCTGGCAGATCCCCCTCGCCAGCGGAGCGATGGCACCGGACGGGCATGCGGAAGCCCAGGAGACGCGCCAAACGGCGGAGGGTGAGCCCACTCCCAGGAGAATGGCGCGGATAACGCGCCAAACGGCGGAGGGTGAGCCCACTCCCAGGAGAATGGCGCGGCGCGACCCCGCCCTGCCGATCGCGCCACCACTTCTTCGAGGCGAAGACGCCTGCGCGGCGCCAGCAAGGCCTCGGGGCCACCTGCTGGCCTGCCAGCTCGCGGACACCTCCGGCGCGGATGTCCGGTCCCCAGGGCCCCAAGTCCTGTTCCGGACTCGGGGTGGCGCTTCGCGCCGGCCGCTGCGTGGCCTCAGCCCACCAGCCTGGTTCTTCATTAGGAGCCTTCGCCCTACAATATACGCCTCCGCCCGCCCTGCTCCCCCCACAGGGCCGCTTCCGCGGGGGTCGTGCCGGCGGCTACGTTGCCTCGGTAGCAGGGGTAGGACTCACCGCCGCCGGCACTAGCGATCATCCCACCTGTAGTCGATGATCTCGGTGAGCACGCCGTTGAGCGCCTTGGGGTGGATGAAGGCGAACTCGCAGTCGCGGAATTGCCGGGCCCCGCCGATGAAGGGCAGGCCCTCGCCGCTCAGCTCAGCGATGGCCTGCCGGGTGCTGTCCACGTTGAAGCTGATCAGCATGACGCCTTCGCCGTGCTTCTCGATGAACTTGGCCACGTGGCCATCGGACGAGGTGGACTCCATGAGCTCGAAGCCCACCTCGCCCACCATGTAGCGAGCCACGTTGATCTTCTCGGGCTCGTCCACGTAGGCCATGTCGGGCTCGGTCTTGCCCAGCACCGGCGCCCAGGCCCGCTTGGCCTGCTCCAGGTCGCGCACCGCGATGCAGATGTGGTCGATCTTGTTGAGCTTCATGCGGCCTCCGGGACCACAGAATAACCACCTGTTCCGAGGTGGAGCTGGCCCGCATCAGCTCAGGGGCCGTCCCAGGCGAGCATGCCGACCGGCGCAGGGGCAAACAGGCTATGGAATTGCCCCGTCAAGGAGGGCCCATGGTTCTGGCACCACATGCCTCCGGAAAGGTCCACGTAGACGCCGTCTTCAGCGTCGCAGCCCGTGCCCGCGCGGCCCGCCAGGCGGGCAGACGCATCTGCGACGCCTCCATCGGGATCATGATCAGGGACGACGGCAGCTTCTGGGTGCCCAACACGCCACAGCGAGCCCTGAACGAGCTCCAATTCGAACGCCACTCCCGCTACGCACCCTTCCTTGGCACCCCGGAATTCCGCGAGGCAGTCGCGAGCTTCGTGCCCGCCCCAGAGGGTCTGCACCACACGGTCATCGGCACACCGGGGGCCACCGGGGCCGTGTTCCTGGCCAGCGCCACCTGCCTCGAGAAAGACCAGAACCTGCTGGTGCACCAGCCGGGCTGGAGCAACTACCAGACCATCGTCCAAGCCCACAGCCGCGGCGTGGAGTGGTACCCCTTCATCGACGACGACAACCGCTTCGACATGGCCTCCATGGCCTCCCGCTGCCACGAGATGCTGCGCCGCCAGGGGCGGCTGCTGGTGGCCCTGAACGTGCCCGCGCACAACCCCACCGGCCTCAGCCTCACCCCCGCCGAGTGGCGCGATCTGGCCCTGCTCATGGGCGAGCTCTGCGAGCCCGGGCTGCCGGTGGTCCTGCTCATCGACGCCGCCTACCTCGAGTTCACCCCCGATCCCGACAGCGAGCGCCAGTTCGCCCGCTACTTCACCGACCTGCCGGGCAACTTCCTGCTGCTGGCCGCCTGGAGTGGCTCCAAGGCCTACGCCACCTACGGCATGCGCCTGGGCGCCCTGGTGGGCTTCTGCTCCAACAGCAACGTCATCCGCGATCTGGAAGGGGCCGCCAACGGCATCAACCGCGGCACCTTCGGCCACGCGCCCAAGCCTGGCATGGAGATGGTGGTGCACATCGAACGCGACCCCGAGCTGCGCGCGGCCATGCGGGCCGAGCGGCAGGAGATGTGTGCGGCTGTGGCCCGCCGCGAGGCCCTGTTCAGCAGCTCCGCCCAGCTCGACCGCTACCCCTACCACGCGGGCTTCTTCACGGTGGTGCGCCACGACGAGCCCGAGCAGGCCGCCGCAGAGCTCGAAGCCGAAGGCGCCTACGTGGTGCCCATGGCCAACGGGCTCAGAGTCTCCCTGTCCGGCGTCAGGCTGCCCCACGTGGAGCGGCTGGCCAGGTTGATGGCCGAGCTATAGAGCTCGCCGAGCTCGGCCTTCAGGACCAATGCACCGGGAGTCTCCGATGCCTGATCTGCGCATGCTGATGGGAAACGAGGCCGTCGGTCTGGGGCTGGTGCAGGCCGGCTGTCGCGTGGCCACCGCCTACCCCGGCACGCCCAGCTCAGAGGTGCTGCCCGCCGTGGTGCGCTTCACCCGAGAGCTACAGCGGCCGGTCTACAGCGAGTGGTCCGTGAACGAGCGCGTCGCGGCCGAGACCGCCATCGCCGCCGCCTGGGCGGGCCAGCGCGCCGCCTGCGTCATGAAGCAGGTGGGCCTGAACGTGGCCTCTGATCCCGTCATGAGCGCGGCCTACCTCGGTGTGCGGGCCGGCCTGGTGCTCGTGGTGGCCGACGATCCGGGGCCCCACTCTTCCCAGACCGAGCAGGACACCCGCCTGTTCGGGCTCTTCGCCAAGATCCCGGTGCTCGATCCCTCTTCGCCCGAAGAAGCCCGCCAGATGGCGGCGGCAGCCTTCGCCCTCTCCGAGGAGCGCGAGCTGCCGGTCATCCTCCGGCTGACCACCCGCATCTCCCACGGCCGGGAGGGCATCGCGGTGCAGCAGCCTCCCCTCCCCCGCCGCGAGCCGCCGCCCCCCTCCCAGCGCCTGCTGCCCCACGCTCCCAAGCGCTGGGCTGCCACACCTCGCTATCGCCACACCCTGCACGTACAGCTGGCCAACAAGCTCGACGCCATCGCCGCCGCCAACCGAGCCAGCCCCTTCAACGCCCGCTCCGGCCCACAGCGCGCGGTCCTGGGCATCGTAGCCGCCGGGCACGCCTACGCCGTGGTCCGCGATCTGCTCGAGCTGCTCGGGGTGGGCGGGCAGGTGGCGCTGCTCAAGATCGGCACCCCATTCCCGCTCCCTGTTCAGCGTGTCGAGCGCTTCCTGGAGTGCTGCGACACCACGCTGATCCTCGAAGACTGCGACGCCACCATCGAGCTGCAGCTTCCGGACCGGCGCAGGGTCCGAGGTCGCCTAGACGGCACGGTGCCCGCTGCCGGTGAGCTGGATCCCAGTGCCATCAAAGCCGTACTGGGGCCTCTGCTGAGCGCCGCGGACATCCAGGCTCACCCCATCGAGACCCTGCCCACCGAGCTGCTCCACCAGCTGCCGCCCCCCCCCGTCAGGCCCCCCACCCTCTGCCCGGGCTGCGGTCATCGCACCGCGTTCTACGCCATGAAGCGCGCCTTTCCCAAGAGCACCATCTTCACCGGCGACATCGGCTGCTACACGCTGGGTATCAGCCTGGGCGCTGTCGACACCGTGCTGGCCATGGGCGCCTCGGTGGGCATGGCCTCGGGCTTCTACCGCGCCATCCACAACGCCGGCCGCCAGGATCCGGTGGTGGGCACCATCGGCGACTCCACCTTCCTGCACGCTGGCATCTCGGGCCTGCTCAACGCGGTCAACGTGGACTCCCGCTTCGTGCTCTTCATCCTCGACAACGCCACCACCGCCATGACCGGCGGCCAACCCACCGCCGCCACCGGCGTCCTGGCCGACGGCAGCACGGGCACGCGGGTGTCCATCCGCAAGCTGGTGGAGGCCTGCGGGGTGGGCTTCGTCGAGCAGGTGGACGCCAAGGACGTGGGCGCCATCATCGCCCTGGCCCGCCGGGCCCTTGAATACACGCGCGGCGACGGCGGCGGTCCCGCCGTGATCATAGCCCAGGCCCCCTGCGTGGTGGCCACCCGCGGCGTGCCCGCCGACGAGCAGGTGCGCGTGGTGGTCAACGAGCGCTGCAACGCCTGTGGCCTCTGCGTGTCCCGCTTCCAGTGCCCGGCGCTGTCCATCGACACCGAGCGGCAGGTGGCGGTGCTGAATCGCATGCTCTGCATCGACTGCGGCGACTGCATCCAGGCCTGCGCGCGCAAGGCCCTGGTGGACGAGTGCAGCCTCGCCTGCCATGGGGAGGACAAGCCATGAGCGGCACACGCATCGTGGTGGCCGGCCTGGGTGGTCAGGGGGTGCTCTTCACCACCCGCCTGCTGGCCGAGGCCGCCCTGTCCCTGGGGCACAAGGCCCTGAGCTCCGAGACCCACGGCATGGCCCAGCGCGGCGGTTCGGTGGTGGCATCCCTCAAGATCGGGGAGTTCAGCAGCGCCCTCGTGCTGCCGGGAAGCGCCCACCTGCTCCTGTCCCTCGACCGCGGCGAGGCGGCCCGCAACCTGCCCTTCCTGGGGGCCGGGGGCCACTGCCTCACCGCCACCGCCCAGCCCTGGAGCACCGTTCTGTGCGCCCAGGCCGCTCAGGCTGGCGTAGGCCTGCACGCGGTGGACGCCGCCGGCATCGCCATGGACCTGGGAGCGCCGGTGCTGGCCAACATCGCCCTGCTGGGGGCTCTGTGCGCCCTGCCCTTCAGCCCCGTACCCGGCCCGGCGCTGGAGCGCGCCCTGAGGCGCCGCAGCCCCGCCCGGCTGCTGGAAGGCAACCTGGCCGCCTACGGTGCAGGCCAACAAGCCGCCGGGCTCATGCCATAATCCTGATCATGACCCCACTGCTGCTCACGCTGGGTATGAGCACCGCCATGGCCGCTCCGGTCGCGGGTGGTGCACAGGTGGCGGTCTACCCGTCCACCATCGATCTGCTCAGCTCATGGTTCGCGGGCGAGGTCTACCAGCTGGACTACGCCGAGCTGGGCGCCGAGTACAGCTGCTGGGACGAGCTGGGAATCCGCGACTTCAACCTCACGATTCCGCTGGAGACCGTGCAGGTGCAGCTGCAGGACTACAGCCTCCAGGTGCGGGTGGACTTCGACACCATCCACGGCGAGGACATGGAGGTCTACGGCCTCGACGAGGACTACTTCGACCTGTGCCCCGAGTTCGACTCGGAGCTGTACTACGTCACCGTCACCGATCCGGTCTTCGAGGCCACCCTGCACCCCCAGATCATCGACGGCGAGCTGGAGCTGGAGGTGCTGGGCACCCCCGGGGTCACCGGCGATCTCGACATGGACATCAACTGGTGGCCCGACGACCTGGTGCTGGCCTTCTACGAGGACACCATCTTCGAGACCCTGGGCGAGACCGCCCGCGAGCAGATCCCCGCGCTGGTGGCCGAAGCCTTCGACCAGGACATGCTCAGCGGCACCTACGACGACTACGCCATCCAGGCCACGCTCGTGGACACAGAGGTCACCCCCGAGGCCCTGTGGACGGGCGCCGACCTGTCAAGCTCCTGGCTTGGCGAAGCATCCTGCGAGCCGGAAGCCATGACCGGCGCCGGCAGGGAGCCCCAGCTGGACCTCTCCGACAGCGCCGGCTCCAGCATGGCGGTGGGACTCACCGAGTACCAGCTCAACAGCATCATGCGGGAGCTGATGGCCGACGGCTTCTTCTGCTTCGACGACAGCCGCATGGATCTGGTCTACGAGGCGGTCGCAGAGCTCTTCGATCCCAACATCGCCGGGCTGCAGGCCAGCGCCAGCCTGCTGGAAGCACCGCTGATGCTGGTGGAGACCGCGGGCGCCGAGGCCATCTTCGAGGGCATCTCCCTCGAAGTGCGCGGCACCGTGCAGGGTGAGGAGCTCACGCTGCTGGCCATGGAGGCCGACCTCTCCGCGGTGGCCGACCTGGGGGTGGATCCCACCCTGGCGGCGCTCACACTCTCGCTGCACGAGCTGCAGCTGAACATGCTCTCCCTCGACGCCGAGCACCTGCTCTCCGACAGCCCCGACGCCCAGGAGCACCTCGAGGACTTCCTGGAGGGCTGGGTGGTGGACTGGGTGGAAGAGCAGGTGCAGGGCATCGCCCTCTTCGCTGCCCAGTACCACCTCTTCGGCACCTACCTGCGCCTGGATCGGGTGCTGTACGAGCCCGGCGGAGTGGCCATCTACGCCAGCCTCTACGACGAGGACGATCCAGCCGTCGACCTGGAGCCTCCCGACACCACGGCCTGGGTGGAAGAGACCCTGCCGGATCAGGCCGCGGCGCGCCTGGCCTGGAGCGGCAGCGACGATCGCTCCAGCGCGCTGGCCTACGCATGGCGGCAGGACGGCGGCGGCTGGAGCAGCTGGAGCACCGACACCGAGCTGCTCTGGGAAGAGCTCAGCCCGGGCCAGCACCAGCTGCAGGTGCAGGCCCGCGACGGCTGGCTCAACGTGGACGCCAGCCCCGCCTCCGTGAGCTTCGAGCTGGACGCACCGGCCGTCGAGCTAGTGCCCGAGCGTAGCTGCGGTTGCACCAGCACCGGCCGCGGCGGCTGGGCCTGGCCTGCCCTGCTGCTGGCTGCGCTGCTGGCCAGGCGCCGCCAGCGCTGAGGCAGTGGGTACCCGGTGGGGTACCCACACCCCTCGTTCCTGCGACAGCGATCCCCCATTCGGCCGCCAGCATGCACGATAACGTGCTTTGTACCGACAGGCAGAGCTGGAACGGGACTTGCGATAGACCCGGCTCCCCTCGCGCCGCCGCGTCGGAGCCCCATGCAAGCCCTGCCCCTTGCGCAGTCCCGAACCCAGCCATGCTGCACGCAGCGCGGTCGGGTCCAGCAGCCCCCTCCACCCGCCCCCGACGGCGCCGAGGCCGCCCTGCGCCACCTGCTGTCCTCCCTCACCCGCGGCGTGGAAGCGGCGCTGGTCCGCGAGGACGCCTGGCGGCAGGCCGAGCAGGTCCAGACCGCCCAGCGAAGGGGCGCGCTGAGCCCCGAGCAGGCCCGCGCCTGGTTCGACCGGCTGCAGCTGGCCTGGAGCCTGGCCGACCGCATGGAGCGCGCCTGGCAGCACCTGGCCCTGGGGGAGTACGCCCGGGCCATGGACCTCGCCTCCCGCTGCATAGGGGCCACCAGCCAGCTGTCGGACTCGCGGGCGGTGGATCGCCGGGCGGTGGAGCGGCTGGCGGCCCGTCCCCGCGCCCTGTGGCAGCTGGCCGAGGGCCTCGACGAGGTGAGCTTCCTCTCCCGAGGAGGCCAGCAGCGAGGCGCGCGAGCCCGCGCCCACGCCATCGTGCTCCGCGCCGAAGAGCTGGCCGCCCAGGGCAGCCTCGAGGAGGGGCAGCTGCTCCTGGTGGAGGAGGGCGCAGCCCGCTGGGGTGCCACCCCCGCGTGGAGGGCTCGAAGGGGGGCGTGACAGGGCGCGTTGCGTCCACGACTCGCCAAGGAGGCCGGCAGAGATTACCGTTCACGGTCCCTCACGATCGACGTCTCCCATGCAAGGCTGCCACCCAGTCCAGGTCCTCGCGATGCTCAAAGGCTTGATGGAGGCGTCCCTCGCTTCCTGCGGCTACTTCAAGAGCCCCGCCCGGCTACAGGCCTGCGCCCAGACCCTGGCCCGCTTGTCCGGCCACAGCGCCGCCCAGGCCGAAGTCATCGGCCAGGCCAGCGCCCTCTGTGACCTGGGCATGATCGCCATGCCCCGCGAGCTGCTGAGCCGCGACGGCCCGCTGTCGCCCACCGAGCGCGCGGTCATGCAGCAGCACACCCTGATCGGGGCCGACCTGCTGGCGGAGGTCGACCACCCGGTGCTGCTCATGGCCAGCAGCGTGGCCGCCCACCACCACGAGCGCGTCGACGGCAGCGGCTACCCCCTGGCGCTCGAGGGCAAGGACATCCCGCCAGAAGCCCGCATCACCTCGGTGGCCTCCATCTACGTGGCCATCACCCAGCCACGCCCCTTCCGCAAGCAGCGCAGCCACAGCGAAGCCGTGGCCCTCATCAAGGGCCTCGGCGGCAGCCACCTGGATCAGAGCCTGGTCGACCTCTTCTTGCTGCACGAAGACATCTTCGAGCGGATCGTCTAGTGCCCGTGCCCAGAAGTATCTGACCACCCTGCTGGGCGGCCAGATACTTCG